>JAFQEV010000059.1 GCA_017398825.1 Clostridia bacterium | reverse complement strand
GGCAACTAAATAATCGTTGCTCATGCCCAAGGATAAGTGTTCAAAGCCGTACTTTTCTCTATAGCTATCGTATACTTTTCTCAAGTTTGACGCCAAGTTGAAAAGCAAATCTTCATCATCGCTTTCAGGGAGCATCGCCATAAGCCCTTTGACCTTAATTCCCTTAAAGGTGAGTGCGGTAGTTAAAGCGCTTTCAAGCTCGCCGTATGCAAAGCCGTGCTTTTGTTCTTCAACGCCTACGTTCACCTCGAGAAGAACGTTAGTTATAACGCCTTTGTTCACGCTTTGGCGATCAATCTCTTCAAGGAGGGATAAACTATCTACGCTTTGAATAAGACAGCACTTTCCGATTAAGTATTTAACCTTGTTTTTTTGGAGCGAGCCTATAAAGTGGTAGTTTACAGGCTGAGTTACCAACGGGAACTTATCCTTAAACTCTTGGGCGCGATTTTCAGAAACGTCCTTAAGCCCACAGGCAATAGCCTCGTTCATAACCTCAACGGGAACGAATTTGGTAGCACCGACTAAGGTTATCTTTTCGCCAAACGGATTGCCGTCTTTTATTTCATTAAAGATTTTTTCTAAATTTTCTTTTACCATAATTTTGCACCAAAATTTTAAAGGAGTTTTAGCTCGCTAAAACTCCGCGTTGACTAAATACTGCGAATCTTCTCCGACGAAAGAAACCGAAGCGAAAAATCAAATTAAAGCTCGGTCAAAGCAACCTTATGGCACACGACTATGCCGTTTAGTGCTGCTATATTCCTATCCTGACACGGTTCGCGGGTTGCCGTTGCATAAGACCTTAACGTCAACGCTCGCTTTTGAAACCAGCCTTCCATAACTTTGGCCTCGGAAGACGTTCAACCTTGCTATAGCGGATTGCAAGTTACAGGGCACCGCTAACTCCCCGTCTATCGCAGTAGTATTATTTTATAATAAAAGTTGCAAATAATCAAGCATTTGGAGATAATTTTACCGTTTTTCGCTTTACTTAATTTGCTAAATTTGTTATTATATACTAAAATATTATCACATTAAGGCGAATTAGTTGCCTTTATTTTCTTTTTATAAGGAGCACTTATGTACAAAAAGGTAGAAACCAACCTCAACTTTTTAGAAAGAGAAAAAGAGATTATCAAGTTTTGGGAAGAAAACGACGTATTCAAAAAGAGTATTGACGTTAACGAAGGCAAAGAAGAGTTTTGCTTTTACGACGGTCCGCCAACGGCTAACGGCAAGCCTCACATAGGCCACGTTTTAACGAGGGTTATGAAAGATATTATTCCCCGTTATCAAACGATGAAAGGCAAGCACGTTTTAAGAAAAGCGGGCTGGGATACTCACGGTCTTCCCGTTGAACTCGAGGTAGAAAAAAAGCTTAATCTTGACGGTAAGCAGGATATTGAAAAGTACGGCATCGAGCCGTTTATCAAAGAGTGCAAGAACTCGGTATTTAAGTACACTAGCGAGTGGAAAGAAATGAGTGACCGCTTGGGTTACTGGTGCGATATGGATAATCCCTACGTCACCTATCACGACGATTATATTGAGTCTGAATGGTGGGCGCTCAAAAAGATTTGGGAAAAGGGTTTACTCTACAAGGGTTATAAAATCGTTCCCTATTGCCCCCGTTGCGGAACTGCGCTTTCTTCGCACGAGGTTGCACAGGGGTATAAGGACGTTACTGAGAAATCGGTGTTCGTAAAATTCAGGGTAAAGGGCAAGGAGAACGAATATTTCCTCGCTTGGACGACTACGCCTTGGACGTTGCCTTCAAACGTAGCCCTTTGCTTTAACGCCAACGAAAATTACGTTAAAATCAAGGCGGAAAACGGCGAGGTTTATATCCTTGCTGAAAAGCTTGCCGGCAAGCTGTTTGAAAACTACGAGGTTTTATCTACCGAAAAGGGTAGTTACTACGAATTTGCCGAGTACGAACCGTTATACGATTTTGCCACGCTTGAAAAGGGCAAAAAGGCGTACGTTTGCGTAACTGACGATTACGTTACTATGGACGATGGTACGGGTATCGTTCACAACGCACCCGCGTTCGGTGAAGATGACTCGCGCGTTTGCCAAAAATACGATATTTCCTTTGTAAACTTAGTTGATACTCGCGGTAGAATGACCGAGGAGTGTGGGTTTATTGCAGGCGTGTTCGTAAAGGACGCGGATAAGCTTATCATGGAAGACCTTGATAAGCGCGGTCTTTTATTCAAGGCTATGGACTTTACTCACAGCTATCCGTTCTGCTGGCGCTGTAACACTCCGCTCATCTACTATGCAAGGTCGAGCTGGTTTATAAAGACTACTGCGGTAAAGGATAGAATTATCGCGTCTAACAACTCGGTTAACTGGATGCCTTAAACTATCAAAACGGGTAGAATGGGCAACTTCCTTGAAAACATTATCGACTGGGGTTTATCCAGAGAGAGATACTGGGGAACACCGCTTCCCGTTTGGACTTGTGCTGAGTGTGGCAAGGTTCACGTTATCGGTTCTAAGCAAGAGCTTAAAGAGCTTTGCGGAATTGAGGGCGATATAGAACTTCACCGTCCGTATATTGACGAGCCTACCTTTAAGTGTTCGTGCGGTGGCACTATGAGCAGGGTAAAAGACGTTATTGACTGTTGGTTTGACAGCGGTTCAATGCCTTTTGCACAGCTCCACTATCCGTTTGAAAACAAAGAACTTTTCGAAAAGCAGTTCCCTGCAGACTTTATAAGCGAGGCTGTTGACCAAACGAGAGGTTGGTTTTATACGTTGCTCGTAATTTCCACCTTGCTCTTTGACAAAGCACCGTTTAAAAACTGTATAGTTCTCGGTCACGTTAACGACAAGAACGGACTTAAGATGAGTAAGCATATCGGAAACGTAGTTGATCCGTGGACCGTTCTTAACAAACAGGGTGCTGACGCGGTTAGATGGTATTTCTACACGGGTTCTGCTCCGTGGTTGCCCTCGAGGTTCTATCCCGAGGCTGTATCCGAGGCTCAGAGAAAGTTTATGGGCACGCTTTGGAACGCCTACGCTTTCTTCGTGCTTTACGCGGATATTGATAAATACGACCCGTCCAAGTACGATATAAACAAAATCAAACTTTCCGTAATGGATAAGTGGATACTTTCCAAGCTCAACACGCTTATCGACGCGGTTGATAAGGGGCTTGACAAGTATCAAATCTTTGAAACCTCGAGAATGCTCCAAGACTATGCTGACGAGCTTTCTAACTGGTATATCCGCCGTGGTAGAGAACGCTACTGGGGCAAGGATATGACGGAGGATAAGATTGCCGCATACACCACGCTTTACACCGTGCTCGTTACTTTGGCAAAACTCTCCGCGCCTTTCGTTCCGTTTATGGCGGAAAGCATTTATCAAAACTTAGTTCCCGCGTTCTATAAAGATGCGCCTATGTCAATTCACCTCTGTTCCTTCCCCGTAAGCAACGAGGCAATGATTGACACAAAGCTTGAAGAGGGCATGGCAGTAGTTCTTGACGTGGTTGTTTTAGGTAGAGCGACTAGAAACACGTCGAACATCAAAAACCGTCAACCGCTCAGCAAACTCTTCGTTGCGACCGAGAGGGCGGGAGCGTTAAGCGAAGAGCTTATAACGATTGCTAAAGAAGAACTCAACGTTAAAGAGCTTGAGGTGTTAACCGACGCTAAGGGATTTATTTCCTACAAGTTAAAGCCACAGCTTAAAACCTTAGGTCCTAAATACGGCGCTAAGCTCGGGCTCATTAGGCAGTTCTTAGAAACTTGTGACGCGAATTCCGTTGTTGAAACAGTTAAATCGGGCGTTCCTTACAAGGTAGAGCTTGGTGGGCAGGAAATCGAGTTTACGGTAGACGATCTTCTCATTTCTTCCGAGAGTAAAGAGGGTTACGTTTCCGCAAGTGAAAACGGCGTTACGGTAGTTTTAGATACCACCATTACAAAGGAACTCTTGTTTGAGGGTATTGAGAGAGAAATCGTTTCCAAAATCCAAACTATGAGAAAAGAGGCTGGATTTGAGGTAACCGATAGAATTAACCTTTACTATCAAGCTGAGGGTGATGCGCTCACCGTTCTCACCGAAAAGGGTAAAGACATCGGTGACGACGTTCTTGCCGTTTCCGTAACTCAGACCGCAGAGGTTAAGGGTTATTCTAAAGAGTGGGATATCGTTGGCGCTAAGGTTACTTTAGGAGTTGAAAAAGCGTAATGGTTCTTGCAGATAAATGGTCGGATTACGAAATTATCGCGACGGGTGACGGGTATAAGTTGGAACGCTGGAAAGGCGTTACTCTTCTTCGCCCCGACCCGCAGGTAATTTGGAAAACCGACTTTGATATGTTTAACTACAAAGGGTTAAACGCAAAGTATATTCGTAGCGAAACGGGTGGCGGTAGATGGGAACATCTAAAGCCTATGCCTGACGAGTGGACGGTTAGTTACGGAGAGCTCAAGTTTAAAATAAAGCCTATGGGCTTTAAGCACACGGGTTTATTCCCCGAGCAAGCTGCTAACTGGGAGAAGATGACGGAGCTTATAAAGGGCGCAAACCGCCCGATAAGCGTTCTCAACCTGTTTGCCTACACCGGTGGAGCAACGGTTGCTTGCTTAAAAGCTGGTGCGTCCGTTTGCCACGTTGACGCGGCTAAAGGCATGGTAGAGCGCGCTGGTGAAAACTGCCGTCTATCAGGGGTTGGCGAGGGTAAAGTTAGGTTTATCATCGACGACTGCTTAAAGTTCGTTCAGCGTGAAATTCGCCGTGGTAGGAAATACGATGCTATAATTATGGACCCTCCGAGTTTTGGTAGAGGTCCTGGCGGAGAAACTTGGAAGATTGAAAACGAGCTTTACAACCTCGTTAAAATTTGCACTGAGGTTTTAAGCGATAATCCTTTATTCTTCTTAATCAACAGCTACACGACGGGTTTTCAACCCCAAGTGCTTAAAAACATCTTGACTTTACTTATGCCGAAAGGCAATTATAAAATCGATGCTTACGAAGTTGGGCTTCCAACGAACGAGGGAATAGCTCTTCCCTGCGGTTGTTCGGGGCTTTGGCATGAAATCTAAAAGGGAAAAATTCTTATGGAACAACCTATCATAATATATGAAGACAATCATATAATAGTGGCTTTAAAGCCCCAAAACATGCCTTCGTGCGAGGACGAGAGTAAAGATTTATCTTTACTCACCGCACTTAAAGAAATGATTAAGGAAAGGGATAACAAGCCGGGTAACGTATACCTTGGGCTCGTTCATCGCCTTGATAGGCCAACCGGTGGCGTAATGGTATTTGCAAAGACCTCAAAGGCTGCGGGCAGGCTTTCCGAGCAAATGAAATCGGGCGATTTTGAAAAGACTTATTACGCGGTGCTCGTAGGTGTTTTGGAGAAAAAAGAGCAAAGGCTTTTAAACTACCTCAAAAAGAACCCGATAAACAATATGGTTTACGTTTGCGGGCAGACGGTTGAGGGCGCAAAGAGGGCGGAACTCCACTATCAAGTAGCGGAGGAGAAGAACGGCTTATCGCTCGTAAAGATTAAGCTTTACACGGGTAGAAGTCATCAAATTCGCGTTCAAATGTCCAACCTCGGTTACGCCGTTTACGGCGATATGCGCTACGGTGGAGAAAACGCCGTTAAGGGAAACCTTGCGCTTTGGGCGACTTCGCTTTCGTTTACGCACCCTGTTACGAAAGAAAGGCTATGCTTTAAAGCAGAGCCTCCAAAGGAACTTTCACCCTGGAAAATCTTTGACACCTCGGTAACTTTAACGCCCACTCTTTGAGGCTAAAGGTTGTAAAAAAATTCCCTATAGATATTGACAAAATAGGCTATAAGGTTTAAAATATATTAGTATTATGAATAATTATGCTCAACAATTTGGGCAATGAGATTATTTTAGGAGCAAAAATGGCTAAAAAACGCATTACTAAATTACTCATAACTTTAATGTGTGCAATCTTGGTGTTGCCACTCACGTTAAATTTATATGGAGCAAAGGCTGAAGTCCTTGACCCTATCGACGCATATTACGGCGTTGACTTTACGATTAAAACGTCGGGCGAGGTTAAGAGCGCAGGCTCTAAAGTTAAAATCGAGCTTGACGATTTGAACGACGGGGTTGACACCTTAGTTGAACTTTTCAACGATGGAAAGACTAAGACTGAGAACGCCCTTTCGGCAGGCGTTGTATTTAGCACCAACTATTCTGGTGGCAAGGCAGTTTTAAGAATAAGCAAGCCCTCTAATTACAACATTATAGTAACCACTCTCGAGCTTGACCCCAACGTATCTCAAACTATTCCCGTAACGGTGTATAACGATATTGAGGCTGGCGATTTCAAAGCTCCCGTTTATAACTTTGACGAGACTGCGGAAACCAACTATAAAACTGCAGTTAACGACGCTACTTATGAAATAGTAGAGGGAGAAGAGGGGCAAGAACCCACTAAAACCCCTTTGTTTATAGGCGATACGTATAAAGTTCCCACCGTTGAAAGCCTAGTTGATACCGGTTCTTTCCCGTACGCTATGTACAAAAGAACTGCATATTACTCAGCGCCGGGTAGTTCTTCCTACACCTCTACGAGTGCAAGCGGTTCAAGCACGTTAAGCTTTAATCTTACCAAAACCGGTACTTACAGATTTTACGTTTTATTGAGCCTTGACTCTATTGATGGAAAGAGTTTCTCTCTCACCACTAAAAACACGGTTGAGGATGCGAACGGTTTCTACAAAGTTTACAAGAACGAGGCGGATAAGAACGCTAAGCAAAACGCACTTTACGTTAGCGGTTCTGGCGATTTTATCAAATATTATGAAGACGAAGATTTAACCGTAGAATATCTTACTGACGCTGATAGCGACGGCGAGATTGACGTTGTTCAGGGCGAACTTGTAGTTCCCGTATTTGAATTCACCGTTATAAACTCCGGCCCGAAGATTAAGATTAAAACTACCTATCAAGAAAACGGCTACATCGGTCTTGAGTATACCGTTAAGTCTATTGAAATTACCGGCAACGATTTAAACACTACCTATACTTTACAGTACAAGGCTACCGAAAGTGATGCTTGGACTACCGCTACTGAAGAGTACGCAAACAACAAGTTCACTCCCGAAAAGCAGGGTTACTACAGAGTTAAAGTTGAAACTGTTGACGCGTCTGGTTTAACCGCAGGTGTTGACGAGGAGAAAGCAACTGCAGTTATCAAGGTAACTGAAAAGCTCCAAAAGGTTGAATATCAAACGAGCTTTAAAAACTGGCTCAGCGTAAATAAAGTTCCCTTTATTTTCCTCGTTGTATCCGCAGTTTGCTTGGTAATGATACTCGTATTAGTATTAGTTCCGGCTAAGGCGTTTGACGCGTTAGGTGCTAAAATCAAAGGCATTTTCAAAAAGAAGAAAAAGGCTGACGACAAAGACGAAGACAAAGAATAAAAATTAAAAAAGTACGGTAAACGCCGTACTTTTTTGTTAAGGTATATGAAAGTATTTAAAGCTGAAAAGCAAGTCAAGTTATCGAAGTTTTTAATTGAAAAATACGGGGCGGAGCTATCGTATTCCACCTTGCAAAAGCTCATTAGAAACAAAGATATCAAGGTTGACGGCAAAAGAATAAATAAAGACGTTACGCTTGTTGTAGGGCAAGAGGTGTGCGTGTATTACGACGGCGGTCAAAGCGACGTGTCGCCCCTTTTTGAAAGTGACGGCGTGTTCGTGTTTTACAAGCCTCCAACGTGCACAAGCGAGGAGTTTTCAACGCGCGTAAATAAGGTTTACGAGGGTTTAGAGCTTTGCCATAGGCTTGATAGAAACACGGCTGGACTTTTAGTTTTTGCAAAAGGAAAGGCGTATCCTGAAATGCTCAAGGCGTTCAAGGAAAGAACTGTTGAAAAGTACTATTTAGCCGAGGTTTACGGTAAGCCCAAAAGCCCGTCGGATAGGCTTATATCATATCTCGTTAAAAACGAAGAGCTTTCCGAGGTTAAAGTTTACGATAGCGAAATAAAAGGTAGCGTAAAGATAATAACCGAGTATGAAACGGTTGAAGAAAGGGCTGAAACAACGCTTTTAAAGGTTAAGCTCGTAACGGGAAAAACCCACCAAATTCGCGCTCATCTTGCGCATATAGGCAACTTTATAATAGGCGATAACAAGTATGGCGACAGCGAGATAAATAAAAAATTTAAAACAAAGCGCCAAAAGCTCGTCGCTTACAAATTAAGGTTTAACTTTGAAAAAACTTCTCCTCTTTATAATATAGATAAGAAAGAAGTAACGATTGAAAAGGTTGAAATATAAAAAAAGGACTGAAAAATCAGTCCTTTTTTAGTTCTTCGTGTTTATCGGGGGTAACAACGATAGTTTGTTGGTCGGTGTAATAAACGCCACCGAGCCTGTTTCCTCCCTGTTTTTTAACGAATTTTCTAAGCGTGTAGTCAACCTCAACCTTAACTCCGCCCTTTGCTTGAGAGTAATGAGCGCAAATCTCGGCGCATGCCTTTAAAACGTTACTTGGAATTGTTTTTCCGCCAGCTTTTAGTATTAAGTGTGAAGAGTGATAGTTTTTAACGTGAAACCAAATATCGCTTCTATCGGCAAGCGACAAAAGCTTGTCGTTTTGGAGATTGTTCTTGCCGACTAATAGGGGAAAGCCGTCAATTTCATATTCGATAAACCCGAGAGGCTTGTCTTTTTTATTCTTGTTGCGCCCCTTTTGTTCTTTTACAAGCCCAAGCATGATAAGCTCTTGCTTGATTTCCTCGTAATCGCTGTTGCTATTTGCTTGCGATATAGAGTACTCGATAGTGGAAAGATACTCAAGCTCGCCGTTAATCTCAGCAAGCTGGGCTTGGGAATTAGATAGGGTGTTCTTTTTCTTGCGGTACGCTTTAAAATACTTTTGAGCGTTTTGCTGTGGCGTTAAATTTTCATCGAGCGAAATTTTAACAAGCGTTTCGCCCTCACTTGTATAATTAGTTAAAACAGCCTCCGTTTGCCCCTTTTTTATAAGGTAGCATTGCGAGGTTATAAGTTCGCCGTAAAGCTTGTAGTCTTCAAGGTTTTGCGATGCTGAAATTCTATCGCTAAGCAAAGATACCTTTTTCAAAAGTTTATTCTTGTAGGCGTTTATATAGGAATTTAACGAGCGTATAGTGTTTGCCGTTTCCATTGACTTTTCGGCGCGCTCGTAAACGCTTTCCATAGCCGTTAAAATATCGCTAAACTTTGTCCTTTCGCCAAAGACGGATAAGTAGTTGGTAAAGTAAAAATCAGCCTTTATCCCGTCGTCAATAACCACGGGGTCGCACTCTAAATTAGCGAACGATAGGGCGGTTTTATACGCTTTTTCGCCGTCGTACCCGCATGGCGAGGCGTCTAATATAAGCCGTTCAATCTCGGTTGCGGTAACGGGTGCAAAATCGTAAAAATTAGAAGTTAAAAGCTTTGCGCTAAAATCGCTGGAGATAGAGGTAAACACGGCTTTTGCCCCCTCGTCAAATATGGAAATCTTATCGCTTTTATCGGGGAATTTATACTGCGCGCCAACGAGTGTTACGCGCTTTCCGTCAAGCCCTTGGGGGAGGGTTCTAAGCATTCCCAAAATCTTCCCGTCCTTTACTAAAAAGAGGTTTGAATACTTGCCCATAATCTCGGCGTATAATCTAAGCGAAACACTCTCTTTAAAATCGTTTAAATTATCAAACGAGATACAAATCACTCTATCGTCGTTTACTATATCGACGGAAGTTATTTCAGCGCCCGTCAAGTGCTTTCTAAGTAGCATGCAAAAGTTGGGTGCAACTTCTGGGTTTTTCTTTTCGGCATGGCTAACTGACACCCTTGCAAATTTTGCGTGGGTGTTAATAATTAGTCTAAACGCGGATTTTTGGTATAATACCAAATCGATTTCAAACGCGTCCGGCTGTAAGACCTTATTAACTTTTGCTCCCTTGATAGTTTCGCTTAGGCGGGTTGCTATCTTTTTTAGGGTGATTAAGTCCTGTGGCATAGGTATATTATATCGTTTATGGCGTGTTTTGTAAATTAAATTTTAAAATTGACTGCATAAAAACTTTACAATAAAGTTTATCTTTGATAAAATATATTAAGATTATTAGAAACTAAGCAAAACGCTTTAAGGAGAAAAGTAATGAAGTATACTGTAAAACCTGCTGAAAAGAGCACGGTAAAAATCAACATCACGTTAAATACTGAAGAGTGGAACAACGCTCAGAGAAAGGCTTACGATAAGATTAAAGGTAAGTTCAGCGTTCCTGGCTTTAGAAAGGGCAAAGCACCCAAGAACGTTATTGAGCAAATGTACGGCAAGGGCGTATTCTACGAAGAGGCTATCAACGTTTCTTTCTCTGAATACTACTTTGAAGTTTTAGATAAGGAAAAGTCAATCGAGCCTATCGACAGACCTGAAATTGAGATTGATAAGCTTGACGATAAGGGCATTACCCTCGTTGCAATCGTTCCCGTTAAACCCGAGGTAACTTTAGGCGAGTACAAAGGTATAACTATTGATAAAGTTGAGTATAATGTAACTAAAAAAGACGTGGACGGTGAGATTGACAGGCTCGTTAAGAGAAACGCAAGAGAAGTTGCCGTTGAAGGTCGCCCTGCACAAAACGGCGATATTACCGTAATTGACTACTCTGGTAGCATTGACGGCGTTAAGTTTGAAGGCGGTACGGCTGAAAAGCAAACTTTAGAGCTTGGTTCGGGCGCGTTTATCCCCGGTTTTGAAGACGGTGTTGTTGGTATGAATATCGGCGAAACGAAGGATATTTCCGTTAAGTTCCCCGAGAACTACGGCGCTGAAGAGTTAAAGGGAAAGGACGCTATCTTTACCGTAACCTTACACGAGCTCAAGGCTAAAGAATTCCCCGAAGTTACCGATGATTTCATTAAAGAGGCAACTGGTGAAGAGAGTTTAGACGCGTTCAAGAAGTCTACCAAAAAGAAACTCAAAGAGGCTAACGACAAGAGAGCTAAGGCTGAAACTGAAGATAAGCTTATTGAAAAGATTACTGATGCATCTACCGTTGAAATTCCCAACGCTATGATTGAAAGGCAAATCGATGCAATCGTTCAGGATATGGAATACAGAATGATGTATCAAGGTCTTCGCCTTGAAGATTTCTTAAAGTACAGCAATCAAACTATCGAGGCGTATAGAGAGAGCTTTAGAGCAAACGCTGAAAAGCAGGTTAAAACTCAGCTCGTTGTTGAAAAGATTATAAAAGACGAAAACATTACCGTTTCCGCTGAAGAAATCGACGCTAAGATTAAAGAGCAGGCAACTCAGATGGGCAAGGAGTTTGAAGAGTATAAAAAGACGATGAACGAGCGTCAAATTTCTTACTTTGAAAACAATGCTCTTATTGAAAAGATGTTTGCATTCCTTATGGCAAACAACCAAATTGACTAATAACTAGGCTTTGTCTCAATCTACGGACTGATAAGATTACGCCTGAAACGAGGCGTAATACTGCGTTAAAGCCACTCGGCAAGACAAAGAGTATTGCCATCGGGCTTTGCCTTGTCTTACACCCCGTTTGATGCGTCCTCTTTAAATCAGTCGTAAATTGTGACAAATCCATACAATAATTTATAAATAACACTACTAAAGGAGCGCGTAACGATTAAGTTACGCGCTTATTAGACAGGGCGATATTGTTTAAGCCCTATCAAAAGGAGTAAAAAATGGCGCTTATACCTATGGTCGTTGAGCAAACCAACAAAGGCGAACGCTCGTACGATATTTATTCAAGACTTTTAGAAGAGAGAATTATTATGCTCTCCGGCGAGATTGACGATGCTACCGCAAACACGATAGTTGCACAGCTTATATACTTAGAGGGTAAAGACCCTGATAAAGACATTTGCTTATATATCAACAGCCCGGGCGGTTCTGTAACTGCAGGCCTTGCAATCTACGATACTATGAATTACGTTAAGTGTGACGTATCTACTATTTGTATCGGAATGGCAGCGTCGATGGGTGCGTTCTTGTTATCTAGCGGTAAAAAGGGCAAGCGTTATTCTCTTCCCAACAGCGAGATTATGATTCACCAGCCCTTAGGCGGAGCTCAAGGTCAAGCGAGCGATATCAAAATTCAAGCCGACCATATCTTAAAGATTAAGGCAAAGCTCAATAAAATTTTAGCCGAAAACACGGGTAAAGATATCGAGCAGGTTGAAAAGGATACCGATAGGGATAACTATTTATCCGCTGAAGAGGCTTTAAGCTACGGCATTATTGATAAAATTTACTATACTAGATAATATTTGGTGAGTTTAAATATAGGAGTTTTATGGCGAACGAAAACTTAAATAACGGGCTATACTGTGCATTTTGCGGAAAGCCGAAGGAACTTGCAAACAAGCTTGTTGCAGGACCTAACGGGCTGTATATTTGCGACGAGTGCCTTGAAATTTGCAATTCAATATTAGAAGAGGAAAATACGGCTTTAGATACCGAGCAAATTCCCTTAAAAACTCCCAAGGAAATAAAGGATGAATTAGACCTTTACATCGTTGGGCAAGAAAAGGCAAAAAAGGTATTATCGGTAGCAGTTTACAATCACTATAAGAGAATTAATTCTCAAGTAAAGGGCGATGACGAAACTGAAATTGAAAAGAGCAACATTTTACTATTAGGCCCTACCGGCTCGGGTAAGACCTTGCTTGCAAGAACGCTCGCGAGAATTTTAAACGTGCCCTTTGCCGTTGCTGACGCTACTACTTTAACCGAGGCAGGCTACGTTGGAGAGGACGTTGAGAATATTTTATTAAAGCTTATCAAAAACGCCGATTACGATATTGCTCGCGCCGAGCGCGGAATAGTGTATATAGACGAGATTGACAAGATTGCAAGAAAGGGCGAAAATATGTCCATCACGCGTGACGTTTCTGGTGAGGGCGTTCAGCAAGCTCTTTTAAAAATAATCGAGTCAACGGTGGCGGCTGTTCCCCCTCAGGGCGGAAGAAAGCACCCTCAACAAGAGCTTATCCACATAGATACCACGAACATTTTGTTTATTTGCGGTGGAGCGTTCGTTGGGCTTGATAAGATTATTGAAAAGAGAAAGGATACCTCGAGTTTGGGTTTTGGCAGTAGCGTGTCGGGCGAGAATAAATCGAATTCCGCCTCGCTTGCCGACGTTCAGCCTGGAGATTTGACTAAGTACGGGCTTATCCCTGAATTCGTTGGCCGTATTCCCATCACCGTGAGTTTAGACGCGCTCGATGAAACCGCTCTCGTAAAGATTATGACCGAGCCTAAAAATTCACTCGTAAAGCAGTACAAAAAGCTTATCGGAATGGATAACTGCGAGCTTGAAATTACTGACGGCGCTGTTTACGAAATTGCTAAAAAAGCAATCTCTTTAAAGACGGGCGCAAGAGGTCTTAGAACTATTTTTGAAAACATTATGCTCGACTGTATGTACGATATTCCAAGCGGTAACACCGAAAAGGTTATTATCGACGAGGAAGTTGTTAAAGGCGCTAAACGCCCCGAATTAATAGTTAAAAAAGTTGGATAAAAAAAGACGGCAATCGCCGTCTTTTTTAATTATTTTAAAATATCTAATGCCATTAAAAAGCCAAACCTAAAGCCTTCAACGTACGCATCTTCAAAATTAGTTGCGTTCATCTCGTTAATGCGAGCGTTGAGGTTGTGATAAGCCTCGATAATCTGTGGCTTATCATTGAGCATTTTAATAAAGTTTTCCTCTGTTTCAACAACTTTGTCTAGCGCGTTTTTCCCCTCTAAACTTAACTTTATGCTATCATAGTTGCCACGATTGCCGTAAAACATCTCTTTAATTGCCGAGTAATTTTCCATAATAATCTCCGATATATAACGTTTGTAATTTTATTATAAATATTACATTTGTAATTGTCAAGTATTTTTAATAACAAATGTGATAATATATATCTATGGATAAATTTAAAGATAGATTAAAAGAATTAAGGATAGATAAGGGTATATCTCAATTAGAGTTGTCGCAAGGTACAGGATTAAGTCAAGCGGCTATTGCATTGTGGGAAAATGGAAAGAGAGTACCAAACGCTAACGTCGTTATAGTGCTTGCAAAATACTTTAACGTAACGGCTGATTATTTATTAGGTTTAGAAGATTAAAAAAGTGTGCTTTGATAGCACACTTTTTTTGTTTATATTTCTTCAAAGATTTTCATTTTAGTTTTCTTTAAAAACCAGCCTATAAGGCGGGGAGCGGTGCGTGGGAAGAACTTGAATAGAAAGTTCATAAGGTGCGCGTCAAAGCCGGTAATTATTCGCGTTTTGCCCTTTCTTGCTCGTTTTAAAATCTTTTTGGCAACCTTTTCCGGCTTTGCTGAGATTTTATCGATTAGCCCTTTTTCTTTTTCGCTTGCGTTTTGCGAGCGGAGAACTTCGGTTTTAGTAAAGCCGGGCATAACCGTTACAACCTTTAACTTTTTATTTTCCGCTGATAAGCTTTCGGAAAACCTCTCAACGCCAGCCTTAGTTGCCGAATACAAACTTATTCCGCCAAACGGGCAAAGTGCGGAGGAACTCGATACGTTTATCATTATGGGATAGGGCTGATTAGTTAACTCGCTCAAAAAATACTTTGCCGAGTAGATAACGGATAAAAAGTTAACGTCTATTACCGATTTATTTTTGTCAAAGTACTCTGCATTAAAGCTTGAAAATTTTGGAAGAACGCCAGCGCAGTTTATAAGCCCCGTTATCTTAACGGAGGAGGCTGAAAGCTCGTTAAAAAGCTTTTGCCATTCGCTCTCTATGCTTACGTCGGCGGTGAGATAAGTAAACTTATCGCCGAGTTCACTTTTTATAGCGCTTAGCTTTTCTTCACTCCTTGCAACGCCTATAACCTTAGCGCCGTAAACGCTCGTTAAAATTTTTGATAGGTGCTTGCCTATCCCGGAAGACGCGCCCGTTACCAAGATGGTTGATTGTTCATTAAAATACTTGTTCATATATTCATTTTACCACAAAAGCCCCAAATATAAAGTAAATTTTAAAAAATACTTGCTTAAATATATAATTTAATATATAATAATAAAACTTAAGTTATAATATACAAGGACGAACTATGGAATCAACTAACATTCAACAAGAAATCACGCCGATTAGCATTTTCGGTATGCCGTCAATGGCGGTTAGAGGGAAGGTAGTTTTCCCAAACGTTTATACTACGATTGACGTTGGCAGGGTAAAATCTCTCGCTGCGGTAAATGCGTCTATCAAAGGCGATAGGCTCATATTTTTAGTATGCCAAAAGGACGTAAAGGTGGATAGCCCCACTCCCGCTGATTTATACGAGGTGGGAACTGTTTGTAAGGTGGGCAATCTTTCAAAAGTAGGTAATGAAAATTTCCGTTTGGCAGTAGAGGGTTTATATAGAGCTAAAATCACCGCAACTAACGATAACGGGGATTATTTTTCTTTCAACGTTGAAAAGATAGACGGGGATTTGAGTGTCGACGTGGAGACCGAGGCTTATTTTAGGTCGGCAAAGGAGCTTTTTAGAGAAACTTCTGCAGTACTTCAAAAGTTCAACAAGGATACCGCTGGCAAGATATCGGCAATGGAAAACCCCGAGGAGTTTGTAAACACCGCAACCTTTAATCTTCCCATCAAGGAAAAGGACAAGCAAAGGGTGCTCGAAACCGTTGATTTAAAAGATAGGCTTATCCTCTTTTACGATCTCTTGCTTTTTGAAAAGGAAATTATAAAGGCAAATAAATCTATAGCCGATAGAGTAAAGGAAAGCGTTGAGAAAAACCAAAAGGACTTTTATCTTCGCGAGCAGTTAAGGGCAATTCACGAAGAGCTTGGTGACGATTTGCACGAGCTTGACCTTTTAACTGAGAAAATCAAGGCTAAAAAGATGCCCAAGGAATCTGAGGAAAAGGTTTTAGCAGAGCTTAATAAAATGAGCAAGATGCAACCGTCCTCTCCCGATTACACAGTTCTTCGCTCATATATAGACTGGATAATTGATTTGCCGTTCACCGAGGAGAGCGTAGATACGGAAGAGCTTTCCCGTTGCCAAGAAATCTTAGAGGAAGACCATTTTGGGCTTGATAAGGTGAAAGAAAGAATAACCGAGTACTTGGCGGTATTAAAGCTCACAAAGTCATTAAAAGGCCCTATTTTATGCTTAGTAGGCCCTCCGGGCGTTGGTAAGACTTCGGTTGCAAAATCGGTAGCGAGAGCGCTTAATAGAAAGCTTGTAAGAATGAGCCTTGGTGGCGTAAAGGACGAGGCTGAAATTCGCGGTCATAGAAAGACTTACATCGGCGCAATGCCGGGTAGAATTATCTACGGCATGAAAGAGGCTGGCGTTATAAACCCCGTGTTCTTGCTCGATGAGATAGATAAGCTTTCCACCGATTTAAGAGGCGACCCTGCAAGTGCGTTGCTCGAGGTTTTAGACCCTGAACAAAACTCAACGTTCAGAGATAGATACATTGAAATTCCCTACGACCTACAAAAAATAATGTTTATAACCACGGCAAACACTTTAGATACTATCCCTGCGCCTCTTCTTGACCGTATGGAAATTATCGAGCTTTCAGGTTACACGTTAGAGGAAAAGGTTGAGATTGCACTCAAGTATTTAGCGCCCAAGCAGTTAAAGGCAAACGGCATTAGCGAAAAGAATTTAAAGTTCACAAAACAAGGCGTTAAGGCGATTATTGAGGGTTATACGAGTGAGGCTGGCGTTAGAAAACTCGAGCAACTCGTAGGCTCGATTGCCCGCAAGGTTGCTGTTCAAGTGGCAAAGGATAGCGCTTATCCCAAGCAAACTCTAACCGATAAAAACGTAAGCGATTACTTAGGTGCGGAAAGATATAAGTCGGAAGAAAAACTCGAAAGGAGCGAGGTGGGCTCTGCAACGGGTCTTGCGTGGACTCAGGTTGGAGGAACAACTCTCACCATCGAGGTTGCGCTTATGAAAGGCAAGGGCAATATTTTACTCACGGGTAAGCTTGGCGAGGTTATGCAAGAGAGTGCTAAAACTGCACTTGGATACATTCGCTCGAACGCAAAGCTCTTCGGTATCGATGAGGACGTATTTGAAAAAACGGATATTCACCTCCACGTACCCGAGGGCGCAACGCCAAAGGACGGGCCGAGTGCCGGCATCACTATTGCAACGGCGTTGCTTTCAGCGTTTACTGGTAAAAAGGTAAAGAGAAACATCGGTATGACGGGCGAGATAACTCTCCGCGGTAACGTTTTAAAAATCGGTGGACTTAAGGAAAAATCTCTCGCAGCGTTTAGGCTTGGTGTTAGAGAGATAATTATTCCCGATGGAAACGTTAAGGACCTTGAGGAAATCCCAGAGGAAATCAAAAAGCATTTAAACTTCATTCCCGTTAAAAAAGCAACGGAAGTTTTTGAAAAGGTAATTGAAAAATAATGATTATAAAGAATGCAAAATTCATAACGTCGGTTGCCGACAAAAAGAACTTTTTAAAAGCCGATAAGCCTATTATTGCGGTATGCGGTAAGTCTAACGTTGGCAAGAGTTCTATAATTAATATGCTGGCAAATAGAAAGGGGCTGGCGAGAACGTCGGTAACGCCGGGTAGAACGAGGCTTATAAATTACTTTGATTTCGGCGAGTTTATTTTAGCCGACCTTCCGGGCTACGGCTTTGCAAAGGTTTCCGAAAGTGAAAAGCAAAAATGGGGAAGGCTGATGGAGGAGTTCTTCGCGTATAAAGAGGGGCTTTGCCACACGATAATGCTCGTTGATATCCGCCACGACCCAACTAAAGACGATTTATCAATGATAAATTACCTCCACTCTTATGCTTTGCCGTTCACGGTTGTTGCAACTAAGGCGGATAAGATAGGCAAAACGAGAATTTTTGAAAGGGTAAAATCTATAGGTAATTTTTTGGCGATAGGTCAAGGCTTAGTTATTCCAACGTCAAGCGAAACGGGTTACGGCAAGGAAAAAGTACTTGAAAAGCTCGAACGCGTTTTAGAAATTTATAACGACGAGTTCTTTTCAACTCCCGATGACGAAGAGGAAATTGAAGAATAAAAAAACGGCTCGATAAGGGCGTCACTCTTAGGGATTTAAATTAACTAATGTATAAACTCGACTTTTAATAAGTCGAGTTTTCTTTTGCCCTCGCAAAATAGATTGAATTAAAGTTGATTTTTAGTTTATAAACTCACCGATAAATAAGAATTTGAGAACAGATAATATTACAGAAGTTACGAGTAACAAAATCAACAGTTTGACTTAAAAGGCGGTAATGAGAAATATTTGACACCTGTAGTTTTAAAATTTTGTCAAAAATTTCCAAAACCTCTTGACAAGAAAACTTGGCAATAATATAATAATGGCGTGCCAAGTACACTTGGCGAAGTTTAATCATTTATGGAGGCTGTTATGAAAAAAGATGAAATATTGGAAATGAGCCGTAAAGAGAACGCAGGCAAGCACGATGAAAGAGAGATGGCTGCTTTTGGAACGGCATCAAGAGTGGGAATGCTCGTAGGTGGTATTCTGTGTGCGGTATTGGTATTCTTGTCAGAATTCCTTTTCAAAGTTCACGAAATAGGGTTAGTTGCTTGGCTTGTATATTTTGCAATGCAAGGAAGCCACCACATCACGTTATACACAAAGCTGAAAGTCCATAAATACCTTGTGTATGGTATCGTCGCTCTCGCCTTTGCAATAGCATTTGCAGTTACGCTTTGCGCTGTTACTTTGGGGTAAACTATGGATGATAAACTTGTATTAAAAAACAACTTGAAGGCTATTCGCCTTGAAAAGAATATATCTCAACAACAACTTTCGGATATGGTAGGCGTATCAAGAAACACAATAAGTTCTATTGAAACAGGGCAGTTTAATCCTACCGCAAAACTTGCATTGATTTTGTGTATAGCGTTGGATAAAAAATTTGAAGATTTGTTTTTCTTTTAATCAAAAACAAATTTATTGAGTTGTTAATCTTTGTGGAAAAATTTTCAAAGGTGTAGCACACTATACTTTGTAAGCAAAGTCGTGTGTTTTTGCAAAGCAAAAAAGTAAAGAGTAGCAAAATTTGCTACTCTTTTATAATGTCTAAAAAATCCCTAAGAGAAGAGCGACTATGAGCCGTTTTTTTGTGCCTTTAATTAAAGTTTTACGATTGCTTTATCTTCTAAATATTCAATTCTATCGCCACTTGAATTAAACGTGTCGAGATATGCAAGATAGTCTTCCTTTGACTTAAATTGAACGGTGGAATTCTTAATTATTTCTTTTGCAAGGCTCGCCCCGTCCTTTAAAAGATTGCAAAGCAGTTGAATTTGAACTATAGCCGAGCCAACGCACGCCAAATCTTTATTTTCAATATAGTAGTTTTCTCCGTGTGAAATGCCTACTGCGCCAGGAGCATAGGGGTGAATTGCAGGCATAATGCACCTAAGGTCGCCCATATCGGTAGAGCCTGAGCTAATAACGCCCAAGTTAACAAATTCGTAACCTTGTTCCTTTATCGCTTGCTCGTAAGCACCCAGCAAGAGCTCGTCGTTGATATACGGCGCGTATCCAGGGGTATCTTTAATATCCACGTTTGCACCGAGTGAAAGGGCAGAGCCAACGAGTGCGCGGTTTACCTTTCTATTCGCGTCCTTAATCGCATCGAAGGAAGATCCGCGAACGTAGCTTTCAATAACAACCTCGTCGGGAATAGCGTTTACCGCGCCACCGCCTTTGGTAATAATCGGGTGAACTCTTATTATATCTTGCTCTTTGAACGTTTCACGTATTGCGTTGATTGCCGATAAACCTTGAGTTGCCGAGTATAAAGCGTTAACGCCGTTCCAAGGGCTACCGCCAGCGTGAGCGGAAACGCCTTTGTATGTGACGTTTTTAGCAAGGCAACCAACACCGCCTGTATTTGCGCAGAAGTGTTTGTTAGACGAAGTGTGAACCATAAATGCGAGGTCAACCCCGTCAAAATAACCTCTCGATAAAAATTCCGCTTTACCGCCGAGATATTTGATAATTCCCTTTTTGATAAGCTCGTTTCTGTATTCTATCTCGATAAGTTCTTCCGCAGGAACTAAGCAAAGTCTAATCCTGCCGGAGAGTTTTTCTAAAATCTCGGGATTTGTAAGCGCGCCAGCAATGCCCACCATAGCCGCGCATTGAGCGGAGTGACCACAGCAATGAATAGCGCCCGTTTCCTTATTGCAGTCGGGGTGAGAAAAGTTAATAACGGAGTCAAGCTCGGCAAGAATTAAGATTTCGGGACCCTCTCTTCCCGTGTCAATCACCGTATAAAAACCGGGGATATTATCTGCGTAATTCAACTTATAGCCTAATTTTTCAAAAATATCAGCCATATATTTAGAGGTTTTAACTTCTCTATAACCCGTTTCAGCGTTAGCCCAAATATAATCTTGAGCGTCGTAAATTTCTTGCTTAAATTTGAGTACGGAATTTTTAACTAAGTCTTTCATTTTATCTCCTTTCGGGTAGTGTTGGCTTTTCGCCGTAAAATTTAATTCTCGCTTGAACAAGGCTCATAGACGCGCTCTTTGGTGGAAGAGAGGTCGAGCGATAGTCAAACGCCATAGTAAAGTCAGTCAAGTTCTTTTGAAGTTCTTCTGCGGAAGATTTTTGTTTTTCGTATAGAACCTCTAAAAACTCTTTTGCGTACTTTCCAGCTTTGCCTGCGTTTTCAACGAGGCGGATATAATCGGGATAGCAAAAGCCCTTTATCGATGCAAATTGCTTTCTAAACTTCTCGTCGTCACCGTAAAGCCTTGCAACAGTTTCAAAATACCTTTTCATGTTGTACTCAAGCCTTCTGCAAATAATGCAGTCGCTAGTTTCCTCACGGAGCTTTTTGGCAGTCTTTACGGCACTCTTTACGTCCACGGGCTTTATGAGTTTATCAACTCTTTTCAGCCTCGTTGACTGCTGAAGGGCAAGCCCTAATTTGTTCCTACCGGAGTAGAGGAGGTCATAGTGGTCCTTACAAAAGCCGTACTTGTTAACCTTTTCACGCTCGGCGTCTTCCATCACGGCCTCGGAAAGATAAAGCTCGGCTATATCGCATTCCGTTTTGAGTTTAAGCTTGCACATAGGGCACTCGCAGTTGCCGTTGAACATTCGCCAAATATGCATAGTTGATATGTTGTAACCCATAAAATTCACCTTGAAAATTTAATATAATTGTATTTTATCATAAAAAACCGACAAAATAAAGGCTTTTTGTTAAAAACAAAAAACTTTCGCGATTGACTTATCGTAATATTTAGGTTAAAATAATAGTTAATAAATACTTATTGCGGAGAAAAGGCAATGAAAAACACCGTTTTAGGCAAGATTGAAAGGGCTATTCCCTCTAAAAATTTCAAATTTTATTTTTACGTTATCCTAAGCGCTCTGCAAGCGGGGCTTTCGGTAATCTTTGCCCTTGCGGTGAAACAGCTTATAAACAGCGTTGAGAGGTCGAATTCCCTTCCCGTAATATATCCTGCAATCGCACTCGTGATAGTGGTAATTGTGAATTATCTCTTAGGCGTTGCGGTGAGGCTTATGGGCGATAAACTCCAGGTGACTGCGGAGAAAAAGCTTAAAAGCGTAGTTCTTAGCGGGTATATAAACAGCGATTTCAAAACGATATCGGCACTATCCTCGGGCGACCTTGTTTCAAGGCTCGATGGTGACGTTACTAAAGTTGCCAGCGTAAAGACCAACTTAATTCCAAATATAGTAGCAACTGCAGTAAGGCTTATGGGAACTGCCATTGCGCTGTTTATTCTTCAACCCGTGTTTACGAGTATCGTTTTAGCTATAGCGCTTATCATAGTTGCTTGCTCGTTTTGGGTTAGAAAAATTATTTACAAACTCCACGGCGTATCGAGGAGAGAAAATTCAAAGCAGTCCTCACTCGTTTCCGAGGTTTCTGATAACGCGTTGGCAGTAAAAACGTTTAACGCCGAGGGCTTTGCGATAAGCAAGGTGGAGGGCAGTTTTGAAAAGTACCAAACGGCAAGGCTTAAGGAAAGGTATTTTTCCTCATTTGTAAACTCCGTTATAAACCTTTGCTTTACCGCCTTTTACACGGCGACTGCAATATTTGGCGTTTACGGCATATCAAAGGGCTTAAACGGCGTTGATTTTGGCGTGATAACGGCAATGCTCCAGCTCGTATTGCAAATTCGCTCGCCCATATCGAGCATAAGCGGATTTTTCACGGCGCACGCCGAAATGCTCGTTTCGGGCGCAAGGCTGTTTGATATATCCTCTTTAGAACCTCAAAAAACCGAGCTTTCCGATTTTGATAAAATAAAGTTAGATGGAGTTTCCTTTTCGTATGGTGACGGCGAGGTTTTAAGCGGAGTTTCCCTCGAAATTTGCAAAGGTGACGTTTTGCTTATAAAGGGCGGTTCAGGCGAGGGCAAAACGACGCTTGCTAAAGTTATCTCCGGCTTGTATGCGGTAAGCGACGGCAAGATTGATATTAGCCTTGGCAAAGAAGTTTATTCGCCGTGTTCGGTAAAGGGGGTTTACTCCTTTGTTCCGCAGGGCAATATGATATTTTCAGGCTCGGTAAAAGAAAACGTCGTATTCAACGGCGAATACGACGGGGAGAGGTTAAAAAGCGCTTTAAAAACGGCTGGGCTTTACTCCACCGTTGATAGTTTTGAGTTTAAAGAGGACACCGTTTTGAACGAGAAGTTCCGCCTTTCAGAAGGTCAACAACAGCGCTTGGCAATAGCGAGGGCGGTGTATAGCAACGCACCCGTTATTATCTTAGACGAGCCCACCTCCGCTCTCGACCAAAAGACTGAGGAAGAGGTCGTTAAATCTCTCGTTGCACTTAAAAAGACGCTGGTTGTGATTTCTCACAGACCCGCGTTCGAGCGCTACGCAACAAAGACCGTTACTATTGACGGCGGTAAGATTATTTAGTTTTCTTGTTAACCGTGATTAGTGCGGTAACGAGCAAGGCGACGTTTGCGCCGAGTGCCGTTCCCACAAGCAATCCTATCAAAAAACTCATAGCATAATTATTAACGCACTTTGCGCTTTCTATACGATAACAAACGAAAGTTTTACGGCATACAATTAAAAGACGGAGAATTTTAATGTCTTGCCCGATAATTTGTGAAGTGTCTATAAAAAACCTCGTAAACAACGCAGTTAAGGTAAAAACTCTTTTAAGTAAGCGAACGAGGCTTTACGCCGTAGTAAAGTCGGACGCGTACGGCCACGGGCTCGCAGGCGTAGCGAACGCGCTATATTCGCACGTAGACGGGTTTTGCGTTTCCCTCGCGAGCGAGGCGCTAACGCTTAGGATATGCGGTTGCGATAAGGAGATTTTGCTTTTAACTCCTGCAACTAAATCGGCGATAGAAAGCCTTGTGTTGAAAGATATAACCTTAACCGTTTGCGACAAACGGCAAATTGTTGATATCGCCGAGGTTTGCGATAAACTCGGTAGGCAGGCGAGCGTTCAGTTAAAGCTCAACACGGGCATGAACAGGCTTGGCGCGAGTACCGAGAGCGAGGTGAACGATATAGTAAGCGTTGCATCGAAATCTGGAGTTATTATAACGGGTGCATATTCTCATCTCGGTGACGTTTTAAATTCGAAATATCTAAAATCTCAACGAAATGAATTTTTGCGCTTGTCAAGCGCCGTTAAAAACTACTCGGATAGAGCTGTTATTCACCTTTCGGCAAGTGGAGGGATTCTCTTAGGAGAAGATTATCACTTCGACGCAGTTCGTTCAGGGATTATGTTATACGGCTACACTCCGTTTAAAACGGATATTATTAATTTAGAGCCCGTTATGAAGGTTTATGCAAAAACTTTAGCCGTTAGGAAAAACCTTCAAAAAACAAATTTACTCTACGGCTCTCAAATTTACTCAAAAGAGGCGGTTACTATACTTCGTATGGGCTATGCCGACGGCTTTTTTAGAGGTGGCGATAAGCTTAACCCACCGCTTTGCATGGATCTTTGCGCCGTTGACGGCGAGCATTTAGAAGATTACGTTTTAGTAATGGATAACGCAAGCGAAACGGCAAAAAAATACGGGACTATCCCGTACGAAATTTTAACCTCGTGCTCCAAGCGAGCCAAGATAGTTTATATATGAGAATAATAGGCGGAAAAAACAAAGGTAAAAAATTAAAGGAATTTAAGGGCGATAGCATTCGCCCCACTTCCGATAGGGCGAAAGAGGCTTTGTTCAACATTTTGGGGCAAAGCGTTTACGAATGCAATTTTTTAGACCTTTGCGCAGGTACGGGCTCGGTTGGCTTGGAGTGTTATTCAAGGGGAGCAAGCTCTATTACCTTCGTTGACGTTTCACAAGAAAGTTTAAAGCTGTGCAAGGAAAACGCCCTCTCAATAGGCGTAACTGAAACGTTTGTAAAAAGCACGGCGGAGGGCTTTTTAAAGGGGACGGACAAGGTGTTTGATATAATATTTTTCGATCCTCCCTACGAATTTAGCGAGATAGAAAAGATACTTTCTATAGTCAAAGAAAGGTCGCTACTGAGCGATGGCGGAATATTTATCTACGAGCATAAATCGGACAGGCAGTCGGTATCCGTGAGCGGTTTCGAGCTTTGCGATACGCGTAAATACGGAATAGCAATTTTTGATTTCTACAGGGTGTTACTATGAAAAAATGTGTATTTGCAGGTACTTTCGACCCCGTTACCAAGGGGCACGAAAAGGTTATAGAAAAGGCGTCCGCGCTGTTTGACGGCGTTGTCGTTGCCCTTTGCATAAATTCCGAAAAGAAGACTTTATTTTCCGTTTCGGAAAGGCTTGAAATGCTAAGCGCCGTATGCAAGGATTACAAAAACGTAAAGGTAGTGTATCACGAGGGAATGCTCGTTGACCTTATGAAGAAAGAGGGTATTGTGTATACCGTAAGAGGAGTTAGAAACGCCACCGATTACGAGTACGAAAACAAGATGCACGCATTTAACCGCACTTTGTATCCCGAGATTGTAACCTTGTATCTCCCGTGTAGCGACGAGCTTAAAGAGGTTAGTTCCACCGCCGTTAAGAAAGATTTAATCGGCGCGATTGAAGGGGGCGAAATGCTATCTGAAAGCGTTATCGCCATTATAAAAAAATCAGGCAAGCAAAATAACAAATAAGCCCTGAAATAGTTCCTTGAACGAGTTTTCCAAGAGTAAAGAACAAAACGCTAACTCGTGCTTTTTTCAAAAACGCGAACGATTGAAGTATTATAGATATGCCTCCAAAGCTTATCAAAAAGCAAGCGAGTGATACCGATAGCGGAGTTGTTCCCGTATAGGATAATAGCACGCAACCTTTAGTAAATTCTATAAGACCAACAGAAAGTGCGTTTCCGTGCGCGCCACTCGCGCCTAACGGAGATAAAACGGCAGTTGTAATAAGGCTTATAGGGTATAGAATTTTAAAATCAGCAAGTATTTGAGATAGTACGTAGAAAATACTCACAAACCCGCCGACGACGAGCGCCGATATAACGGAAGAGTAAACGGCGTTATACAGGGCGTTATCGTCTTTATGTGCAAGCGGTTTTGGAGAAAATTCTTTTTCTTTTCCTCCTGCTTTTCTAAAAATTAAAGCGGTAATTATGGCGGATAAAACGTGCACGCCGTACAAAATAAAGCCTATGGCTTTATCGTTAAAGGCGGCGTTTCCAACTGCGCCTATTATAAAGAGAGGACCGGAGGTAGAGCAAAGCAAACTCATACGCGTTGCCTCCCCGTCTGAAATAACTCCCTCTAAGTATAGGTCGGCTATAATTTTGCTCCCCACGGGATATCCTGAAAGTATGCTTGTAAAAAAGGCGTAGACGGCACTTCCGCCGAGGCGAAACGGCTTTTTAACGAGGGGAGATAGCGAGTTGCAAAAACTCGATAAAACGTTAGTTTTGGTAAGTAGGGCAGTTAGAAAAAAGTACGGCAGTAGCGACGGGAGAACCGCCGTTGCCCACAGCGCAATTCCTGCGTAGGTAGTTTTTGAATAAACGTCTGGAAAGATTGCTAAAGCTACGATAAAAAATACGAGGGTTATCGCCAGGGCGACGTTAAACGTCCATTTTCCACTTTTAAAAAATTTAACCATTTATAAAAATATATTAAAAATTTCAGGTAATTATGTACACGCTTTTCGACACTTTAAACGAACAAAAAAATCACGACTCCGTCCCTTTAGCCGAGAGAATGCGCCCTGAAACTCTTAAAGAGTTTTTAGGTCAGGCAGATATTGCAAGTGAGGGCAGTCTTTTAAAGAGGGCTATTATTTCAGATAAGCTCGGTAGTTGTATATTTTTCGGCCCTCCGGGCACGGGCAAGAGCACGCTTGCAAATATAATTGCAAATTCCACGAGTGGAAATTTTGTAAAGTTAAACGCCGTTACGAGCGGTGTTGCCGACGTAAAAAAAGCGATAGAGCAGGCTGAAGTCGACTTAAAAACCTACGGCAAGAGAACGTATTTGCTTTTAGACGAGTGCCACCGCTTTAACAAGACCCAACAGGATAGTTTGTTGCCGTCTATCGAAAAGGGCACGGTAATATTTATCGGTTCAACTACGGAAAACCCTTACGTTGCAATGACGCCTGCAATAATTTCGAGATGCAGGGTATTCGAGTTTAAAAGCCTTTCCACCGAGATTATCAAGAACGCGCTCAAAAGGGCTGTTGAGGATAAAAAGCGCGGGCTTGGCAATATGAACTTAAAAGTGAGCGAAGAGGCGTACAATCACATAGCGATAACTTCCGCAGGTGATTTAAGAACGGCGTATAACGCCATTGAGCTTGCCGCACTCACCACTCCCGTTAACGACGACGGGCTTGTAGAAATCACGTTAAAAGACGCTGAACAGTCAATTCAAAAAAAGGCTTTATCAATAGATGAGAACGGCTACTATCACCTCTTATCCGCATTTTGCAAGAGTTTGAGGGGAAGTGATAGCGACGCGGCTTTATATTACAGCCAGCGCTTAATTCAAGGCGGTTTAGACCCCATGATAATAGCGAGGCGATTAGTAGTTCACTCGGCTGAGGACGTGGGGCTTTCCGATCCCAACGCCTTAGTAGTTGCAACGAGTGCAATGACGGCGCTCCAAAACATAGGTCAACCCGAAGGGTTGATACCTCTATCCGAGGCTATAATTTACGTTTGCGAAACGCATAAATCAAACAGCGTAGTAGTCGCTATGCAAAAGGCGCAAAAGGCGGCGACGGAAATTCGCGACGACGATATTCCTCCCTATCTTATCAACCCCTCGTATCTAAGCAAAGAGGGCAAGCAAAAGAGTGCGGAATATAAGTACCCTCACGACTACGGCGGATACGTTGAGCAGGAGTATTTACCCAAAAAGGTAAGAGGGCAAGTTTTCTACGAGCCAACTGATTTTGGGTTTGAAAAGGATATAAAAGCAATTCGAGTTAAAAAGGGCAAGAAGTAAGAAAAAACCGCGCTTGACTAAAGCGCGCAATAAGTATATAATATACTTAGAATATAAGGAGTATTTTTTAGTTATGGACGAAAAAGAAACCAAAGTTCCGGTAAAGGAAAGGGAAAGCAAACTCTCTTTAGGTGAGATTTTCAAGACCCTAAGAGAAGGTTTGATTTGGATTATAATCATAACCGTTTTGTTTGCAGGGCTTGGCGTAGTGTATGCTCTCGCTTATCAAAAAACGAGTTACACCGCGAGGGTTGACGCGTACATTTTCACCGATAAGTTATACACGGAAGATGAGGACGGTTTGAGGTCGGAAGGTATTTCCGAGCACGTGGCGTATCAGTACTGCGCGATGCTCGTTCCTCAGTGTAAACCCGTATTTACCAGCAACGAGGTTATGAACGAGGTATCTAAAGCAGGTATTAAGTTAAGGGGCGGATTGAACTTTATCGTAAACGAGGAGTCCCCTTACTTTTCGATAACGTATACCTACAGTCAGCACGGCGGTAACGTAAGCGCTATAAAGCACGAGGTTGCAAAAACTCTTAACGATTACGTTTCAAAGAGTATTGAAACCATCAACACCGCTACGATTGAGGACGCTAACGGAAATACTAAAATCAAATACGGATATTTGAGTGAAAAGATTTTCGTTTATTCGGACGCATCTCCTGCGGACGTAACTGCGGCAACGGGTAGAACGAAAACGGTTTTCCTCGCTGCACTCGTCGGCTTAGTGGTATCGGTAATATTCGTTCTCGTTAAAAATCTTTTAAGCGACGCCGTGTCTACGAAAGAACAAGTAGAGATTTTAACGGAAAACCAAATTATTGCAACAATAGATATTTCTACTAACTTAGATAACCGTGAAAAAACTGAGAAAAAGAAGGGGGATGAGGAAGATGCTTAAAGGAAAATTGTTTAAGAAAAAGACCCCTGATTTTGATAGTGACGTTCCGAAGATAGTTATAAACTCCGGTTCTGGCGAAACGGTAAACTACAACAGGCTCAAAGATAACATTATATTCTCGTCCGATAGCGGAAAGAAAAAGGTATTCCAGTTTGAATCGGCGGTATCAGGCGAGGGTAAATCAACGGTTGTATCAAACACCGCGGTTGCACTTGCAAAGAGCGGTAAAAAGGTAATAGTTGTAGACCTTGACTTTAGAAGACCTAAAGTTCACAAGATTTTCGAGGTTCAAAACGTAAAAGGCATTTCCGAATACATGCTCGGCGAGTGCACGAGAGAAGATATCGTTAAAAAGACGAGTTACGGAGTGGACGTTATAAATAGGGGAAAGGCAACTCACAACGCCTCCATTATATTTACCTCGGATAAGTTTAAGGAATTAATCAGCGGATTGAGAGAAGAATACGATATGGTATTATTCGACTGTCCTCCCGTACTTTTAGTTTCAGATTACATTCACTTCTCGGGGATAAGTGACGTTGTTATTTTCGTTGCTTGCATAGGCGTTACCCGTCGTTCTCAGTTAAAAGAGGCGTACGAGCTTATGAGAAAGAGCAACCCCAACATTTTAGGAACGGTTATAACTTATAAAAACGCTGGTAAATTCTCTTCTCGCTATGGCGGATATTATAACTCGCGTTATTATCGCAACCTCAAAAACCATTACGCAGAGGAAAATTAATAAATGACTGATATTCACTCTCATATTTTACCGTTTGTTGACGATGGGAGCGATTCTTACGAAAAGTCTTTTAAAATGCTTGAGCACGCAGTATCTAACGGAGTTGATAAAATCATTTTAACTCCGCACTTTAAGCGCAGGGCATACGGGCAAAATACGGCAAAGGTGGCAGAGGAATTTGAAAAATTCCGCACTGCCGTTAAAGATCGCAATATTCCCGTGAAGCTCTATCTCGGGCAGGAAATTTTGTGTGACGATAGGCTGTATGAGGACTTAAAGCAAGGCAATCTCCTAACGCTAAACGGAAGTAAATACTTATTTTTAGAGTTCGACTACTTTGAGTATGCCGATATCGTTGATTTTGCTTACAACGTAAAGGCGATGGGCTATATTCCCGTGATTGCTCATATTGAGCGCTACAAATATCTAACTGCAAAGGCGCTTATCGACCTCAAGAAAGAGGGGGCGCTAATTCAGGTAAACTCGGCAAGCGTAACCGGGCATTACGGCAGGGCGTTTAAGAAGAAGGTATTAGTAGCTATAAAGAGTGGGCTCGTTGACTTTGTTGCAACGGATACTCACTACGGCAGGGAAGAGTGTTTATCGGACGCGTACAAAGTTGTAAAAAGGCGCTTTGGCAAGGAAACGGCTGACAAGCTGTTTATAACGAATGCAGAACTGTTTAATCTTTAATATACCGCGCACGACTTGGTGCGCGGTTTTTTATTGCATAAAATTAGGCTTGTTTAAATACCTATAAGTATGAAAAAGTTTTTAACGGTATTTTTAGCCGTGCTAACCTTAGCCGTAGTGATAAGCGCGCCGTTTTTGCTTAGGAAAAAAAGCGAGGGTGGCGGTGAAAAAACGGTCGTGTTAACCCTTTGGCATACGGACGCGTTCGAGGGTGGAAAGGGTAGCAGATGCGCCTTTTTAAGAAACGTTGCAAGTATGTATTCAAAAGAGCATAAAGGCGTTTACGTTCTCGTTTCAAATTATTCTCCGAGTGGGTTAAAAACCGCCCTTGAGGGCGGTAAATCAGCCGATATCATATCTTTTGGCGGGTGTGACTTAGGGGTTGAAAACTACGCCAAGGAGATAGATTTTAAGGTGCTTGACGGCGGTACGGTTGGCAAAAAGCGCTACGCCGTTTCCTATCTTAAAGGTAGCTATTTCGAAATAGTAAAAGGGAGTGGAGATAAAGAGATAATTTTATCTAAAGGGGAGTACACGTCACCTCAAACGGCTTGTTTATTTTCAAACGCAAAGTCAGATAAATACGTTATGCTCCCGCCAGCAGACGCCTACAATCGCTTTTTAATAGCGAGCAACGCAACCTTGATAGGAACTCAGCGAGATATAGTTAGGCTAAAAAATATAAACGCTGAATTTAGCGCAACGCCGATAACTACGTATAACGACTTATATCAATATCTTTCCTTGACTACGAGCGATGAAAGTAAAGTGGGTTACGCGCTCGATTTTATTAGGTATCTTTTATCGAGCAAAGTTCAAGATAGGCTTTCAAATTTAAGTATGTTTTCTGTAAACGGCGCTCGGCTGTACGATGGCGACGAGCATTTTTCTTTAGTTGAAAACGCCAAAAACGAATACACTTTTATCCCGTTTTCCACAAAAGACAACTACGATTTACTCGGAAATACCGCATTTTCCGAGCTTGAAAAGGGCACTAATTACGATGTAATCGTAAACAGTTGTAAAAATTTAATAAATGTAGTAAAATAAAGGAGAAAGCTCATGAGCTTTGAAAAATGTTACCTGCAAATCATAAACTCATTAAAAGGCGTGGAGGTTGTAAAAGACTTTCCGATAGGCAAGTATTCCCGCTACAAAACGGGAGGTTATTGCGATATCGCTATCTTTCCAAAGAGCGAAGAGGAATTTAAAAATGCAGTTTCGATAGTTAGAGGGATTTGCCCGTTAGAGATAGTGGGCGCGGGAACTAACCTCTTGGTGTCTGACGGGGGTTTTCAAGGCGCGGTGATATTAACCGAGAAAATGCTTTCCACAAAGCAAAGCGGTAATTTGTACGTTGCTGAGAGTGGAGTAAAGCTTTCAAGCGTAATACGCGATTTGGCCTTAAATTCCCTAAGCGGTTTGGAGTTTGCCGTTGGAATACCAGCAAGCGTTGGCGGAGCGGTGTGTATGAACGCCGGCTGTTACGGGAAATCGGTTGGAGATTACGTGAGATACGTAGTAACTGAAAATGGAACGCTAACTAAGGGCGATTGTGAGTTCGGTTATAGAACGAGCAGGTTTTTAAAAGAAAAAACGGCAATAATAAAGGTGTGTTTCGCGCTAAATCCAAGCGAACCAGAGGTGATTGAGGAAAAACTCAAAAGCTATTCCAACATGCGCCGTAACCCTAAGGGCAAAAGTTGTGGATCGGTGTTTAAAAACGAGGGTTACTTTGCAGGCAGGGTAATAGACGAGTGTGGGCTCAAAGGTTATTGCAAAGGCGGAGCGCGCGTTTCCGAAGAGCACGCAAACTTTATTATCGCAAGTGACGGGGCTACCTCTCAAAACATATACGACCTTATTAAAACGATAAAGGAAAAAGTATACGAGAAAAGGCAAATAGTTCTTTCTGAAGAACTCGTATACCTTGGTAAATTTTAATGAAATTAACTGCTGATTTTCATACTCACACCGTATTTAGCCACGGCAAAGGTACGATACTTGACAATGCTCTCGAGGCTCAAAAAAAAGGTCTTTTAGAGTTGGCGATTACCGACCACGGTCACGGGCATACGGTTTACGGTATAAAGAGCAAGAAAATTCCATATATGAAAGAGCTTTGCGAAAGTGCGAGCAAGCAAACGGGCGTTAAAGTTTTGCTCGGCGTTGAGGCTAACATCTTGGGGATTAGCGGAAAAACGGATATGAAAGAGCGAGATATGGAGCACATGGATATATATCTTGCAGGTATCCACAAAATGATTGCATACGACAAGCTTAAAGAGTGGGTAATGCTATTTGGTAAAAACTTTACCGCAAGGCATTTTCACAAGCCGAGTAAGAGCTTGATTAAGCGAAACACCGAGGTTTATATAAACGCAATTAAGCAAAACCCTATCGATATATTAACACACCCCGGCTTTTGCGCCTTTATAAACGCTTACGACGTTGCGAGGTGCTGTGAAGACTACGGCACTCTTTTTGAAATCGACGCGCGCAAAAAGCATTTAGAGGACGACGAGTGGGAAAGCGTTTTAAAGACGAACGTAAAATTCGTAATCGATAGCGACGCGCACTCCCCCGAAAAAATCGGCGTTATAGGACAAGCCGAAGAACTTATAAAAAGAGTGGGTATCCCCACCGATAGAATAGTAAATATCGACGGCAAGTTGCCTAAAGATTTGAGATTTACAAGTTTTAAGAGGAAAATGTGATATGACTTTTACCGAGCGTGTTAAGGAAGAAATTTTAATAAAAAAATTAGCCCAGCCTTGTTGCAGGGTTTCCGCACTCTCGGCGTTTATTAGAGGCGCGGGAACGCTCCTACTGTCAAACGGGCACGTAGTCTTTGAAATCGTAACTGAAAACAAAAAGGCGTACGAGTATTTTTCATCTATCATAACCTCCCTTTACGGCATTGAACCGCAAATGAGAGAGTTTAAGGACAGGCTTAGTGGGAAAATTAAATACACCACCTCGCTTATCAGCGATAGGAGCACGGAAATTTTAGTTGAGCTTGGCATTATCAGCGAAGGCGCTGGCGGAATTCAGTTCAATTTGAATGTGGACAAGTATTTGGTGGAAGACGAGTGCTGTAAGCGCGCCTATATAATAGGTGCATTCCAAGGTAGCGGTTCGGTAACAATCCCGAGTGACGAGGGCAAGAGTTCCACGAGCTATCATTTGGAGTTTGTATTTTCAAAATATCAAACTGCGTCTTGTGTGGCTGAAATTTTATCAGAGCTCGGCTTTATGCCAAAGCTAACGGACCGCAAGGATAGCTTTATCGTATACTTTAAAAACGGCGATGAAATAAGCCAGCTCTTGTATTTTATGGGAGCTAAAAAGTGCGGTTTCGAGTTGCAGGAAATAATAGTTAAAAAAGAGATGAACAACGATACCAACCGCAAGCGTAATTGCGATATGGGAAACATCAATAAACAGATAGAGGCGTCCATCAAGCAGGTGGCGGATATTACCTTGATAGCTGAAACGATAGGGCTTGATAAGCTTTCCAAAACGCTGAGAGAAACGTGCGAGCTACGCCTTAATAATAAAGACAGTTCATTAGAGGAAATGGCTCAGTTATCAGGGCTTTCAAAGAGCTGTTTAAACCACCGCTTAAGAAAAATTTCGGAGATTGCAAAAAACTTATAATGGAACTTACGAAAGGGGCAAAACTACTTATAAAAACGCTTGAAGACCACGGCTTTAAGGCATACGCCGTGGGCGGTTTCGTGCGCGATAATTTGCTTGGAAAAACCCTTTTCGACGTTGACGTTACTACAAGTGCAACGCCTGAGCAGATGCTCGAGGTATTTAAAGGCTTTAAGGTGTACTTAACGGGAATAAAGCACGGGACTATCACGGTAAATAGCCTTGGCGAACACATAGAGGTAACGACGTTTAGGGTGGACGGCAGTTATAAAGACAATCGCCACCCCGATAGCGTAGAGTTCGTTTCCGATCTTGAAAGCGACCTTGCCCGTCGCGATTTTACCGTAAACGCCATGGCGTTTAACGGGGAGGAACTCGTTGACCTTTACGGTGGACGGGAAGATTTGAAAAACAGGCTAATAAGGGCTGTTGGCGACCCTCGCAAGAGGTTTGAGGAGGACGCGCTCCGCATTTTACGCGGTTTAAGATTTGCCTCCGTTTTAGATTTCGATATAGAGTGCGAAACGGCGGTAGCAATGGAAGAAAAGGCACATTTATTAAAAAACGTTTCGGTTGAGAGACTATTTACGGAACTATCGAAACTTCTCGTTGGGCGTGGCGTCGAAAGGGTGTTAACTAAATACAAAAAAGTTATATTTGAAGTTATCCCTGAGCTAAAGCTTTGCGACGGGTTTTCGCAAAATACCAAATTCCATTCTTACGACGTTTACGAGCACACCGTTCGTAGCGTAGCGCTTTCCGAGGCGGATAAGGCTGTTAGGTGGGCGTTACTTTTGCACGATATAGAAAAGCCGTCTTGTTATAGCGTTGACGGGAGTGGCGTTGGGCACTTTTACGGTCACCAGCCTAAAAGCGCAAAGACGGCGGTTGTAATTTTAAAGAGGTTTAAGGCGGATAACAAACTTATAAAGCTGTGCAACGACCTTATTTATCTGCACGATATAAAAACGGAAATAACTCGAGGCGAGGTGAAAAAGCTCCTTAACTTATACGGCGTTGAAACGCTTAGAAAGCTGGCGCTCGTAAAGGTTGGCGACGGGCTTGCCCACGCTCCCGAATACGCCGATTATCGCCGTAGCTTAGCTATTAATTTTTTAAACGAGGTAAACGATATCGTAGAAAAGGGCGAATGTTATCTCTTAAAAGACTTGGCTGTTAACGGCAACGATTTTAAACAGCTCGGCTTTAGGGGCGCGGAGATTAAAACGGCGCTCGATAATGCACTTTCGCTCGTAATAAAAGGCGAGGTTCTAAACGAAAAATCGGAAATTTTGAAAAGGTTTGAAAGATGAAAGACGTTTTAGAGAGCAAAATTAAATTACTGCCAAAATCCCCCGGCGTTTACGTTATGCAAGACGAGGAGGGGACGGTTATTTACGTTGGCAAGGCGAAAAACCTTAAAAATAGAGTAACTCAGTATTTTAGAAACGGGTTAAAGACGGAAAAGGTATCCGCTATGGTTCGTAGCGTTGATGATTTTTACTACATTTTAACCCACACCGAGCGCGACGCTCTTTCTCTAGAAAACAACCTTATAAAAAAGCATAAACCCAAGTACAACATACTTTTAAAAGACGATAAGAGTTATCCCTATATAAGAGTGGATTTAAAAGAGGAATTTCCTCGCTTTACGGTAGTTCGCCGTATAAAAAAAGACGGGGCAAAGTACTTTGGCCCGTACATGCTCAGCTTTTCGGTAAACGACGTTTTAGATATAGTAAAAGAGGCGTATAAAATTCGCCCGTGTTCTAAAAATTTAGGAGCAAAAGCTAAGCGAGAGTGCTTAAATTATCATTTAGGCTTATGTTTAGCGCCGTGTGCTAACAAGTGCACGCGTGAAGAGTATTTAAAAAACGTCAGGGGCGCAATCGACTTTTTATCGGGAAACGACGATATTGCCGAAAAAGTGCTACAAGATAAAATGTTAACGCTCGCAAGCAACGAGGAGTTTGAAAGGGCGCTTTTTATCAAACAGCGGTTAGAAATACTCAAAAAAATAAAGGAAAAAAAGATAACCGCACTCAACAGGTTTATAACGGCGGACGTAGTGTCTGTAAAGAGCGACGGGCTTTTCGCCTCGATAGCGGTACTGTTTGTTAGAGGCGGTAAGTCAATGGGCGTTAAGTGCTATCAAGCCGAAACCTTTTCAGGCGAGGGAGAGGAAAGGCTCAACGAATTTCTTTCCGCGTTTTACGACGGGGTTAGGGAAATTCCAAACGAGATTATCACCGAGTATGCGGTAAGCGATGCGCTCAAGGCAAAGATAGAAGAGCTTGCAGGGAGGAAGGTTACCTTTACCATCCCTGAAAAAGCAGTAAAGAAAAGCTTGCTTGAAATGGCGGAGAAAAACGCCTCCGAATACCTTGATAACTACATTGACAAAATTGTTAAAAAGCACGAGGTTCGCGAGTTATCGCTACTTAGGCTCAAAAAGGAATTACATCTATCAAAAACTCCTACGAGAATGGAGTGTTACGATATATCTCATATCTCGGGCGTTGACAAGGTTGGCGCAATGGTGGTGTTTACAAACGGTGAGCCTGATAAAAACGAGTATCGCCGTTTCAAGATACAAACGGTAGAGGGAAACGATGATTTTGCCTCGCTACAAGAGGTTTTAAGGCGCAGGCTTTCAAAGTTAAGCACGAGCGAGGAGGGGAAATTCCCCCGCCCAGACCTTATCGTGATAGACGGAGGCAAGGGTCAGTTATCCTCCGTCAAAGAGGTGTTTGACGAACTTTCTATCGAGGGGATTGACCTTATTTCTATCGCCGAGAGGGAAGAGGAGATTTTTACTCTTTATAGTGAAAATTCGATAAAGCTACCAAAGTCGGATAAAGCTTTGCAAATGCTCATTCGCCTCCGCGATGAAACGCACCGCTTTGCAATAACCTTTAATAGAAATTTAAGAACTAAGCGCACTCTATCGTCAATGCTCACGGAGATTGAGGGTATAGGAAAAGTTAAAAGGGACGCGCTTATGGATAAGTTTAAAGATATTTCCGCACTCATCTCGGCATCGGTTGAGGAGATTGCCAAAACTGAGGGCATAGGCGAAAAGCTTGCAAACAATATAAAAGATTATCTTAACCAAGCCAAAACCCCGAGAGAAAAGCGCTAACGACTATAAACGCGGTTATCGCAACGAGTAGTGGCATGAGAACCATAATCAAAACGCTATCCCGCCTATATTTTAAAATAAAGGTTGAAAGATAAACGCCGAGTGCTCCTCCGAGCGTTCCGGATAGCAAGATGCGCCCGTCGGTGATGCGTCGGCGAACACCGTTTGGGTTAGTGGCTTGCTCCTTTTGCAAGCGCATTAGCATAAATGCGTAAAAGTTGACGGCGAGAAGATAGACAACCGCTAAAATTTGAATAATTAAAATCATACACTTAGTATTTATTAATTTTACAATATTATGTTTTTACCAGTAAGTAAAAAAGAAGTGACGGGTGAACTTGATTTCGTAATGATTTCATCGGACGCATACGTCGACCACTCCACCTACGGTCACGCAATAATTTCACGCCTAATAGAGAGCGAGGGCTTTTCTATAGGTATTATTCCACAGCCTATAACGGATGAGGAATATTTTGCATTGCCACAACCTAAAATCGCATACTTAATTTCGGGTGGCGTTGTGGATAGTATGGTGAACAACTACACCGTTGCCAAGAAAAAAAGAGAGGGTGACGTTTATTCACCTTTGCCCAAACAGGGCAAGCGCCCCGATAGGCAGGTTACGGTTTATGCAAACACGCTAAAGAGGTTATTCCCCGATAGTTACGTTATAATAGGTGGGGTAGAGCCGTCCCTCCGCCGATTTGCTCACTACGATTACTGGGCGGATACGGTAATGCAGTCACAGCTTATCGACAGCCGTGCCGACCTTTTAATCTATGGCGCTGGCGAAAAGCCGTTTTGGGATATATTAGCCCTTGTTAAAAAGGGTGTTCCCATCAATAAAATTACCGACGTTCGCGGAACGGTTTACCGTGTAGATAAATCTCAGCGCGATAGCCTTTTAAGCAAAGGTTATCTTGAATTACCGTCTTATAGCGCGGTTTGTAGTGATAAAATGGAATATGCTAAAGCGTTTAGAGAGCAATCGAGAAACACCGATGCGTTTAATGCAAGCGTGCTTTTTCAAGAACAAAAAAACGGCGAAATCGTAGTTCAAAATTTACCGCAATTCCCACTATCTGAAAAGGAGATGGACTTTATATACAACCTTCCTTTCGAGCGCAGGTGGCACCCGATGTACGATAAAGAGGGTGGTATAAAATCTATTGAAGAGGTAAAGTTTTCAGTAGTATCACACAGGGGTTGCTATGGTAGCTGTTCCTTTTGCTCGATAAACTATCATCAGGGCAGAGTTATTCAAAAAAGGAGTGACGAGAGCATACTTTCCGAGATAGAACTCTTGACGAAAGACAAGGATTTCAAGGGGTATATTCACGACCTTTCAGGTCCGTCTGCAAACTTTAGAGAGCCCGCGTGCGATAAGCAAAAGTGCAAGGGCGTATGCAAGGATAGATATTGTATCGGCAACAAGCCGTGCCCAAACCTCAAGGTCGACCACAGCGGTTTTATAAACTTGCTTAGAAAGGCAAGAAAAATCAGCGGAGTTAAAAAGGTGTTTATCCGTAGCGGTATTCGCTACGATTATCTCTTGTACGAGAAAGACCTATCCGTTATGGAAGAGCTTGTAAAGCACCACATTTCAGGGCAGTTAAAGGTAGCGCCCGAACATATGGCGGATAACGTTTTAAAGGTTATGAACAAGCCCTCGTTTTCCGTTTATAAAGAGTTTTCCGAAAGGTATAAAAGGATAAACGAAAAGCTTGGCAAAAAGCAGTTCTTAGTTCCCTACTTAATTTCCTCTCACCCCGGTTGTACTATTAAAGACGCGGTTGAGCTCACAAAATATTTAAAGAGCGTAAACTATATGCCCGAGCAGGTGCAGGACTTTTATCCCACGCCGTCCACACGTTCAACGTGTATGTATTACACGGGTATCGACCCAGACACTTTAAAACCCGTTTTCGTTCCAAAGGAAAGGGCTGAAAAGCAAATGCAAAGGGCGTTACTGCAATATAGACTACCAAAGAACAAAGATTTGGTAAATAAAGCGTATGCTTTATGCTCGGTGGAAACGCTTTCGGATAAAAAGCCAAAGGCAAAGCAGGGCACGGCAAAGCCTGCTAAGAAGTTTATTCGAGGAACGGAGGTATACAAAAAGGGATTATCTTCGGGCAAAAACGGGGCAAAAAAGAAGAGATAGGTTGTTTTTTTGTATAAATACTTGCAAAAAAACGTAAAAGTGTTAAAATATAAAAAGGAACTTTAGTTTATGGAGATTTCGTTATGAAATGTATGTATTGCGGATGCATTGAAAGCAAGGTTATAGATTCCCGTTCTACTGACGAAAATACTATGATACGCCGTAGGCGCGAGTGCATAGGTTGCGGTAGGCGTTTTACCACTTATGAAACGGTGGAAACTACTCCCGTTTTGGTAATTAAGTCTGGCGGAGCGCGCGAGATGTTTGATGCAGGCAAGATAAAGAGCGGAATTATCAAGGCGTGTGAAAAGCGCCCCGTTCCCATGTTTAAGATAGACAATTTAGTTGAAGATATTCAAAAGCAGGTATATAACTCTCTCGATCAGGAGATAACGAGTAAGGAAATCGGCGAGATGGTTATGAACGGATTAAAGGAGATTGACGAGGTTGCTTACGTTAGGTTTGCCTCCGTTTACCGCTCGTTTAAAGATATTTCAACGTTTATGCGCGAGCTTGAAAAATTGACTAAGGGTTAATAGGTTATAAAATGCAAGAATTAAAATGTAAAAAATGTGGCGCTCCCTTAAATGTAGAGGATGGAGCGGAGATTATAAGATGCGAAAGCTGTGGGGCTAAGTTCAAGCTTGAAAAGAAAGAACAGGAACAAAAGCCCAAAGCTGAGAAAAAGCCCGCTCAAAAGGCAACTAATGTAAACGGCAAAAAGAAGATGAGCAAAAAGCTCAAGGTCAGCTTGATTGCTATAATATCTGCGGTGTTGTTCGTAGGCGTTGTAATATCCTCGCTTTTCGTAATAGATTCGAGAGCGCCTGCAAATCCCAAGGTATATCACAAGTTTGTATCTTCCACTTTTAACGGCAGTTACGATGGCGAGAATACTCCTAACGAATACTATCAGGTAGAAATTCAAAAGGATAAGCAGAGCGGAGAGGTATTATACTCCTTTATAGATATTAAGCTTTCGGCAACTAACGCGAGAAACATCTCTGAAATTTGGATTAATATTTCAGACGTGTATGAGGATGAACTCACCGTAACGATGTCCAAGGGCTATACTACTACGTCTTGGCTTTTAAAGGAAAAGACCTTGACCGCCAAGGATATCAAGGCGGATGAGGACGGTTGGTTTAAGATATATAACGACCAAGGCGAAGGGCTCAACTACAATCAGTCGGGTTTCTACGGCGAGTTTAAACTTGGGTTCTCGGCAAACGTAAGGGTTAGAGAGGTTGTTATATTAGATACTAAAAAAGAGCTTTTAACAATGAACGTTACGAAATGCACTATGGGCGCTAAACCCACCTTTGAGGGAACGGACGGTTACGTAGAGCTCGGCAACGTTAAGGAAAACGCTAAGAAGGTATTTGGCGAGAGCGCCACTTGCCCCTTTATAAAGGTTGAAGAGCCAACTGAATAAACAACAAAAAAGAGTACTATTTTACAAAAAGTACTCTTTTTTTATTGCCGTAAAAAGTTAAAATAGAGCTATGTCCGTTTATATCGAGTACGCGTTTATCGATAATATGATAATAAACTTTATTTTAATAAAAACGGCAACGCGGTGTGCCCTTGTTAAAACGAAGTTTATTTGGCTGTTCATTTCCGCGCTTTTGGGAACTGCCGTTGCGCTTGCCGTGCCTTTGTTTTCCCTCCCGAGCGCGTGCCATATTATAATAAAGATAGCGCTTGCCTTTCTAATGGTATACGTATCCGCTCGGTTTAAAAGCGTTAAAAGCTACGCGCTAACGCTTGGCTTTTTTTTACTTTTTACATTTTTAAGCGGTGGGTTCATAATAGCGCTTTTTACTCTTTTAGAAATTGATTACGAACGCTATTTCATATTAAATTACGATAGCGTTATTCCTATAGGAATATCCGTGCTCATTATCTATCTTTTATCAACGGCGCTTTTAAAAATAACAAAGCACCTGTTAAGAGAGAGGAACTTGCGCCCTTTTTTGAGAAACTGCATTTTAATAATAGATAAAAAGCGGTTCAAGGTAAAGGGCTTTATTGATAGCGGAAACGGCTTATACGATAACCGTTCGGGCTTGCCGATAATAGTGTGTTCAACCTCGCTTTTTACTACCCTTAAAAGCGCTGGGATAAAAAAAGCGGTATCGAGCATAGTATTTGATACCGTATCTGGCTCGTCGAAAATGGAACTTTACGTAATTGACGAGCTTTTGATATATAACGGAGTTACCGTGAATATAATTAATAACGTATTACTCGGCGTTAGCAAATCGGGTTTTTACAATTCCGATTACGATTTATTGCTACACCCGTCCGTCTGTTAAAGGAGTGTTTTATGTCAGTATTATCCGCCCTCAAAGCCCTTTTAAAAAAACTTTTCAAAAACGAAAATTCCCTCTTCTATTTAAGTAGTGGCGAAACTCTACCGCTTGCTTATTCCAGCGAGGAAGAGGCTGAAAAACTCTATCTTTTAATGGGTGGCGACCAAGCTGTTAAAAAAGATTTAATCGAACACAACCTCCGCCTCGTAGTGTATATTGCGCGCAAGTTCGATAATACCGGCGTCGAGCTTGACGATTTAATTTCCGTCGGTAGCGTAGGGCTAATAAAAGCCGTAAACACTTTTAATCTCGATAAAAACATCAAGCTTGCAACCTACGCCTCGCGGTGTATCGAGAACGAAATTTTAATGCACCTAAGAAAGATTAGTAAAATCAAGGGCGAAATCTCCTTTGACGAGCCCTTAAACGTAGATTACGAGGGCAACGAGTTACTGTTAAGTGACGTTTTAGGCACCGACCCCGAAATCGTTTACAAGACCACCGAGGAGAGTGAAGAGTTAAAGATACTAAGCGGTGCACTTGAAAAGCTTTCCAAGCGCGAGCGAGAAATAATGCGCCTTCGCTTTGGCTTAGGAGGAGAAGAAGAGCTCACCCAAAAAGAAGTTGCCGATCTTCTCGGCATATCTCAGTCCTACATATCGCGCTTAGAGAAAAAGATAGTGGAGAGGTTAAAAAGGGATTTCAAAAACTTTTTTTAATTCGTTATAAACTGCGTTATGCTACGTTTACTGCCGTCAAGTTACGACTGTAATGACCAAAAAGGTCTATTACACCCGATAACTTGCCGTCGAGCCTTGCCCAACTTGTAACTAACGGCTTAAAATTCTAATGATATAACCAAGGTCAACCTCAGCCTATTGACTTCGCGAGCCTTGTTCTACTCGCAACTAACGTCTTAAACTAGCTAAAAAAAACACAATTAAAAAAGCGGTGAATTCACCGCTTTTTTTACAGTATGTTTTCAATTTTTAATAAATAGGTTTTGGGGATTTGTTCAGTAATTTCTAATACTACCTCAAGCTTTGAAAGCGCGTCCTCCCACATTTCCTTTTCAACTAAGGTTACAGCCTCGCTTATCCAAAGGTCAACCTCTTTAATATCGTTGTGAGGAATAAACACGTGCAGGGATTTTTTCTTTTCAAGCCAAAGTTCTTGAACGGCTAAGATATCGTCTTTTACCGCAGTTTGATTTTCCGTTTTTTCATAAGCGATGCTCGTAACAGCGTTAAACTCGCCGAACGTGTTTTTAATGTAAACTTGTTCAAAATACGATGCGCCAACTACTATAGCAAGCGCTATAATCGCCGTGTAAAAAGCTTTTACCATTTGTATTTTTCCTCCAAATCAATGTATCCCGTTTCGTACTTTTTGCCGTAGCGCTGAAGATAATATCTGCCGTTTCCGTCCACCGTGAAAACCCCAACCGCTTTTATAGACTGTGCGCCCAAACCGCTCAAAACGCCTTGAAGTTTCTCCTTTGAATAGCCTATCTTTTCTAAGTTTTTATCATCGAGCTTGCCGTTTTTTATAACGGCTAAGGGCATTGAAGGGGAAAAACTCAAATCGTCGTTTTCAAGTGCTGATAGTGTTCCGTTAGCCTCGTAGATTGCAAAGTAAACGCTGTCGAGCGAAAAGTAGCCGAGCGTTCGCATTGATTCGATTAGGTCTTGAACGTCTAAATTGTTCTTTTTAAGCTCCTTAAAATCAACGCCGTTCCTATTTATCACAACGGAGGGCTTTCCGCTTAATAAAAACTTGAAAACGTTTCCAGACTTATCAAGCAAGGTCATAAACTGGTGCAGAATAAACACCGAAACTATTGCCGAAACGCCGTAGAGTAGCGGTATTGAAAAATCACTCATAGGTATGCACGCAAGCTCGGCAATGAGTAGGGTTACGGTAAATTCAAACGGTTGCATTTCGCCTATTTGCCTCTTTCCCATAAGGCGCATAAGTATAAGCAGAGCAACGTAGATAAGTGAAGAGCGTATAAATATAACAGCCATAGAGATATTATAGTTATTTTTTCATTTATTATGTAAACGCTTGATTATGCTAAAATTTAGTGCTATACTAAAAAAGTAAATTAAAGAGTAGCCCGATAGCGTTAAGTGTCAAGGAATGGGATGTCGTCCTTGAACGAAAACGGGGAATTTTTCCGTTGCGGTTTGAGGGCGCGTCCGCTTTATAATAGGCTTTTAGCCTTATATTTTTTGGTGGACCTCTTTTTTAGGAGGTTTTTATAATGCAAAAATTTACTGCAAGGTCAATTGCAATTCTCGGTGTGCTCGTAGCGCTTTCAACGGTTACGAATATCCTATCGATAAACGTTATAGCAAACATATTTTCAATCAGCTTTAACCACACCGTAAACTTTATATCGGGCGCATTGTTTGGGCCGTTCTTCGGCTTTTTATCGGGTGTTATAGGTGACCTTATCGGTTGCTTAATTGCACCTAAAGGTCCGTTTAATATACTAATCACTATATCCTCGGGGTTGCCTGGGCTTTTCTCGGGTGTTGCATTTATCCTTTATAAAAGGTTTATAAAAAAGAAAAACGCGATTCTATACACCGCGTTCTCAATAATAGTTTACATTTTTATTGCCGTGCTCGTAACCTCGGGCTTGAACACCTACGCGCTTTGGTTAATGTACTCTAAAGGTAAAAAGACGTTTTGGGCATACCTTTCGATAAGAGTTCCATTCCAGTTAATCGTAACGGGCATAAATCTCTTTTTATCGGTGGCAATTTCGCTCGCGCTTAAAACGAGCTTATTTAAAGATTATTTCCCTAAGCGAAAAGAGGTTGAAAATTTTAAACAAGAGATAGATAAAGATAACGGTTAAAATTGATACTGCAAGCACGGTTAAGGGCAGGGGAATAAATTTTAAAAGTATACCTTTAAGTAGATATCCAAACAGGGCTGACGGTATGATTAGCATTGTGCTAACGGCTATATAAAAGGAAAATTCAGGCGGGCGTTTACACGTCCGCTTTATTAATCTAAGATTGCAAAAAGAGGTTATTGCATAGCTTACGAGTAGCCCCACAACGAGCGAGTAAACGCCTATGAGCTTTGGCAAGAAATAAATTGAAAAAACTAAGAATAACGCACCTATAAGGTAGTATTTAAGCGTTTTCTTTTCCAAGTTCAAGCTATTTAGCATACTCGTTGTTATCATTGAAATGCTCATCGGTAGCATAATGATACAAGCGCGCTGAACGTAAAGCCCTGCGTTGAAATTATCGTATACCAAAACGCCGAGCTCCGTTCCGAGTGATAAAAACACGGGGATAATTAAGCAGGATATAAACACTGAGCATTTAACAGCTTTTTCAACGTTGTTTTTTAAAGTTATTTCGCTGTGGCGATAAAAGTTATCCGATAGCTCGGGAACGAGCACGAGCGCAATAGAGCCTATAATCGTTGACGGTATGTAAATGAGCGGTATACTCATACCCGAAAGTTCGCCAAAACCTGCCATTGCAACGCTTTGCGAAAGCCCGCTGTGAACGAGCCTTAACGGCAGAATAATTGCGATCAAGGTGTTTATCAGCGACGTAGCCGTTCGCATTAGCGTGATGGGCGTTGCTGAGGAAATAAGAGGCTTTAGTTCGCCTTTTGGGCTTGCAATTTTTCCACCTCTTATAAAGTAGAGGATTGTTGCCGTTATAAACGAGAAAATATACGAGATTAAAACGGCGTTACCAGCGCCCGTAATTCCGCTTTGGGTATCCGTTGCTTTGGAGATAAAAATTATACCTGCAACGAGCATAACCGCCTCTTCCATAAACTCTACGAGCGAGTAGGTAAAGAACATCTTTTTGCCCCAAAAATAACCTCGTATCACGGCGTAAACGGAGGTTATTACTATGCCGGGGAGCATAATTTTTAAGATGGTGTAGCACCTTTCGTCCGCAAACAAAAACGAAAAGGCTTTAGGGAAGAAAAATATCAGCGTTACCACGGGCACGGATAGCACGAGGCTTAAGAGTATTCCCCCCGTCACCGTTGAAAACCCGAGTTCACCTCGATTTTCAGCGGAGTGCTTAGTCATAATTCTTGAAACGGTGATGGGAATGCCTGAGGAGGTGAGCGTCATAATAAGCCCAACAACCGACAGGGCAACTTGATAAAGCCCAAGCCCTTCCGAACCTAAATTTCTAGATAAGTAAATGCGGTAAACAAACCCAAGCAGGCGTTCAAAGCAAGAAAAAACCGTTACCACGAACATTGTTTTTACAATAGTTTTAATAATATCACCCCACGTAAATCTCTCGTTTTAGTTTATTAAAGAGGGTGTGAGATTAGAATATAAAGGTTGACTAAAGAATATAAATTGAGTATGATAAAGTTACAATCGACTGTTAGTGACGGCGGTATCTATTACTGCGAGATAGGCGATACCTTAGATAGCATTGCAAATAGGTTTTCAACGAGTAAGCAGATAATTATTAAGGATAACTGCTTGTCGGGCGAAATTAAGGAGGGGGACTGCCTATATATAAAGAGGTATTCTCGGGTGTACACCGTAAAAGTAGGCGATACGCCTGAAAGCGTTGCAGGCGTTCTCGGTGTTACGGTTGAAAAACTTTACGAAATAAACGGGATAAACTATATCTATCCGTTTATGCAGGTGGTTTGTGAGTAAATTTAAAAACGCTTACAATTTAATAAAGCGTTCACTCTTTAACACGGGTTGGACGTGCAACGCCTGCGGGCGTGAAATTTTCAGCGGATATTTTTGTGATGAATGTTTGAAAAACATCGTTAAAATCGGCGAAAACAAGTGTTTACATTGCGGGCGTCAAGCACCGTACAAAACTGAGTATTGCGACTCGTGCATAGAGAAAAATATAGGCTTTGACGTAGCTCGTAGCGTTTACGAATACACCCACCCGTTAAGTATAGTAATCCAAAACTTTAAGTACAACAACGCGCGTTATCACGCAGAGTTTTTCGCTCGTGAAATGTTTGAAGTGTATAAGGCGGAAAAGCTTTCTTCGGATATCGTTACGTTCGTACCTATGCATCAAAACCGCGAACAAAAGCGAGGGTACAATCAAGCACGGTTACTTGCGGAGGAACTTTCCAAGCTTTCAGGCGTTAAGTTGGAAGAGTGTGCCACCAAGATTAAGGAAACTGAAAATCAAGCAAACCTCTCTATGAGTGAGAGAGTTAAGAACCTAAAGGGAACGTTCAAAGTGGACGGAAAACTTGTTAAAGGTAAAAGCGTTTTGCTCATTGACGACGTTTTGACCACGGGCTCTACCGTAGACGTATTGTCCACCGCTTTCAAAAAAGCTGGAGCGGTAAAGGTTAGCGTTTTAACGCTTGCGAGCGTGTCAAAAATTGTAAAACAACATTAAAAAACCGTTATTTTCATAAATAACGGTGCTTTTTTTGCAAAAAAACTGTTTACTTAAACGATAAAATATAGTAAAATATTTAAGTATATATAAAAAACGTAGGAGACTACCATGGGCTTAATTAAGTACATTTTAACCCACGATACGAGAGTGGGGCTTAAAAACATAGGCAAGATTGCCGATAAAATTATGGCGCTTTCACCGCGCTACGAGGCAATGAGTGAGGAAGAACTCAAATCTCAAACTAATATTTTAAAGGGTAGATTATCGGCTGGCGAAACGCTTGACGATATTTTGCCGGACGCTTTTGCCACCGTTAGAGAGGCAAGCTTTAGAGTTTTGAATATGCGCCACTACAGAGTTCAACTTATGGGTGGTGTGTGCGTTCACGAGGGCAGAGTTGCCGAGCTTAAAACGGGTGAAGGTAAAACGCTTATGGCTACCCTTCCTGCATACCTTAACGCATTGACGGGTAAGGGCGTTCACGTAGTTACCGTCAACGATTACCTCGCCTCGCGTGACGCGGAGTGGATGGGAAAGGTTTACAAGTACTTAGGTCTTACCGTCGGCGTAAACGTTCACAGTCTTACTGACGATCAAAAGAGAGAGGCGTATGCCTGCGATATAACTTACGGCACGAACAACGAGTTCGGCTTTGACTATTTGAGAGATAACTTGAAAGTTAATCTTAGTTCAATGGTACAAAGGGGTTTGGAATTCGCTATTGTCGACGAGGTTGACTCTATTTTAATCGACGAGGCGCGTACACCTCTTATCATTTCAGGTAGGGGCGGAAAGTCTTCCGAACTCTATATTCAGTCCAACCGTTTCGTAAAGACGCTCGTTGCGGAAGACGATTATACGGTGGACGTTAAGGATAAATCCGTTCAACTCACCGAATCGGGTGCAATGAAAGCTGAAAAATTCTTTGGAATAGAGAGTTATTCGGATATTGAAAACGCCGATTTATCTCACCACATTCAACAGGCTTTAAAGGCTCACCACATCTTTAAGCGAGATAGGGACTATCTCGTTCAGGACGGCGAGGTTTTGATTATCGACGAGTTTACCGGTCGTATTATGATAGGTAGGCGCTATAGCGACGGTTTGCACCAAGCAATCGAGGCAAAGGAAAACGTTACCGTTAGAAACGAGAACAAAACACACGCGACCATTACTTTCCAAAACTACTTTAGGCTTTACAAAAAGCTTTCTGGTATGACGGGTACTGCCAAGACCGAGGAAGAGGAGTTTAGAACTATCTACGGGCTTGACGTTTTGGAAATTCCCACCAACCGTCCTTTAATTAGGCGTGACGAGGCTGACGTAATATATTCTACCGAGCGCGGTAAAATGAAAGCGATAATCAGAGATATTATCGAGGCGCACGAAAAAGGTCAACCCGTTTTAGTTGGTACGGTTACGGTAGAAAAATCTGAAGAGATTTCCAAGCACCTTATTAAAAATAGAGTAAAGCACAACATATTAAACGCTAAGAACCACCAAAAAGAAGCTCAAATTATCGCTCAGGCTGGTAAAAAGGGCGCTGTTACCATTGCAACCAACATGGCAGGTCGTGGTACGGATATTTTGCTCGGTGGTAACCCTGAATATCTTGCAAAGCAAGAGCTTATCAACAAGGGAATAGACCCGAGCGTTATAGAACTTGCTACCTCTTACGTTCAAAACGTTTCCGAAGAGGTGTTAGCAGTTAGAGAGGACTATCGCAAGATTTTAGAAAAGCACACCGCTATTACCGACGCTGAAAAGGAAGAGGTATCAAAACTCGGCGGTTTGAGAATTATCGGTACTGAGCGCCACGAATCGCGCCGTATTGATAACCAGCTCAGAGGTCGTGCAGGCCGTCAAGGCGACCCCGGTTCTTCGCTTTTCTACATTTCGCTTGAAGATGATTTGGCTAAGCGTTTCGGCGGTGAGAGGTTGAAATCCGTTTACAATATGTTTAAAGTAGACGAGGACACGCCTATGCAGTCCAAAATGCTCGCTCGCCAGATTGAGAACGCGCAGAGGACTATTGAAGGTAGAAACTTCGGTATTCGCCGTCAAATCATTGAGTATGACGACGTTATGAATACTCAACGCCAAGTTATCTACGAGGAAAGAAACGCCGTTCTTCGCGGAGCGGATACTCACCAAAAGATTTTAAACTTAATTCCCGATATCGTTAACGGCATAATTTCTAAAACGGTAAACGTAGGTCAAGAGCCTGCTAAGTGGGATGGGGAAAAGCTCAACAAGGCACTCGAGGAAAAGGTTTTACCCGAGGGCATTAACTACCTCACTCCCGCTCGACTTGAAAAGTGGGATTACGAAACTATCCTTGATAGAACGGTTAAAAAGGTAATTGAAATCTACGAGGAAAAAATCGCTAAATGCAAAGAACTCGGCATTAATTTTGACGAGCTTGAAAGGGTAGTACTTCTCAAGAACGTTGATACCAAGTGGATTGACCATATTGACGCGATGGATACCTTAAAGAGAGGCATTTCCCTCCGCGGTTACGCTCACGAAAACCCCATCAACGCCTACAAGCGCGAGGGTCTTGATATGTTCGAGGATATGATTGAGCGCATTCAAGTAGATACCGTTGGAATTTTATTAAAGTCCGAGGTAAAAGCAACTCCTAAGAGGCAAGAGGCTAAAAAGGAACTTCAAGAGGGTGGCGGTAGCTCTGAAAATAGACCCACCGGCACTATCGTAAAGGCTAAGAAAGTAGGAAGAAACGACCCCTGCCCCTGTGGTAGCGGTAAAAAATACAAGAACTGCTGTGGGCAGTAATATAGGCTCAGTTTAAACAAACGGTTGATATAAAAACCGTGAAATACTTCGCAATACAAGTATTTGTCAATTGATTCCGTACGATAAGTACGTGTACAATTGCCAAATACGACTGAAATAAACAAAGAACCAAGAGAAACTAATCGTCTTGCTCGCATTTGACGGTTTTAATTTAATCAACCATTGTGTAAACTTCGCCCTCAGTTTAAACAAGCGACAGCAAAACCGTGAAATACTTCGCGATACAAGTATTGAGGGTTTGAGCACGGCAACCTATGCGAAAAATAAAATTTTAACTAAGAACGAAAATTATGATTAGAACTGATTTATACTGGCAAAAAATAGCCGACCTTAAGGAAACTTTAAAAGAGGCGGGATATTCTCTCGATATCGATACTGCGAGAACTGAGCTTTCCTCGCTTGAAAAGGAGCTTGAAAAGGAAGAGGTGTATACCGACCTTAAAAAGTCTGCAGAATATTCCAAAAAGGCGCAAGCTATAAGAAACAAAATAGAGGTGTTTGATAGGGCTGAAAAGGCAATTTCAGACGCGGAAGAGATGATAACCTTATCCGAAGAGGAAAACGACGATAGCTTTATGACCGAGGTTGAGGCTGAGCTTAAGGAGGCTGAAGAGGATATTGAAAAAATGCGTCTTCAAGCCCTTCTTCGCGGTAAATACGATTCCTCGAGCGCACTTATGACTTTGCACGCTGGCGCTGGCGGTACTGAGGCTTGCGACTGGACTGAAATGCTTTACCGCATGTATATTTTATACTCTGAAAAACACGGCTACAAAATTACCGAGCTTGACCGCTTAGAAGGCGATAGCGCGGGCATAAAATCCGTTTCGTTTAGGGTTGAAGGCGTTAACGCTTACGGGTACTTAAAGGCTGAAAAAGGCGTTCATAGGCTTGTTAGAATATCTCCGTTCGATGCGAACGCGAGGAGGCAAACCTCTTTTTCATCTGTTGAGGTTATGCCTGAAATTGAAAACGACGAGAGCATTGAAATTCGCCCTGAAGATATAAAGGTTGATACCTATCGTTCCTCGGGTGCAGGCGGTCAGCACGTTAATAAAACTGAGTCCGCAATAAGAATAACTCACTTGCCTACGGGCATTATCGTTGCCTGCCAAAACGAGCGCTCGCAAATTCAAAACCGCGAGCAAGCAATGAGAATGCTTATGAGTAAGCTCGTTGAGCGCAGAGAGGCTGAAAAGATGGCTGAGGCGCAAGAGATTAAGGGCGAGATTAAAAAGATAGAGTGGGGTAGCCAAATCCGCTCTTACGTATTCTGCCCCTACACTTTGGTAAAGGATCACAGAACGGGCGCTGAAAACTCCAACGTTCAAGCGGTAATGGACGGCGATATCGACCTCTTTATCGTTGATTATTTGAAAAAATCGTAATGAAATATTTTGATAAAATAAAAACGGCATCTTTAAAAGAAGATGCCTTAATACTTGCTATAGAATCGAGTTGCGACGAGACTGCCGCATCGGTTGTAAAGGGCGGAAGAGAAATACTCTCTTCGGTTATAATGAGTTCAATGACCGAGCATATTCCCTTTGGTGGAGTAGTGCCGGAAATTGCGTCGCGCATGCACACCACGGCAATATCTTTAACGGTTGAAAAAGCTGTTAAAGAGGCGGGCATTACCTTAAAAGATTTAGATGCAATAGCCGTAACGTACGGCTCGGGTCTAATAGGCGCTTTGCTCGTTGGCGTATCGTACGCTAAAGCCCTTGCTTATTCTTTGGGAATTCCGCTCGTTCCGGTAAACCACGTTCGCGGTCACGTTTCGGCTGGATACTTGACCGATAAGGCGTTAAAACCCCCTTTTATATGTTTGCTTGCAAGCGGTGGGCACACCGCGATTATTGACGTTCGCGATTATTATAACTACGAAGTTTTGGGCGGTACGCTTGACGATGCTGCCGGCGAGGCTTTTGATAAAGTTGCAAGAGTTTTGGGTTTAGAGTACCCGGGCGGACCTAACGTTGAAAGGCTTGCGAAAGAGGGTGAAAACAATATAGAACTCCCCGCAATGCTCAAGGGCAAAAAAGGCTATGACTTTTCTTATAGCGGGCTTAAAACGGCAGTTATCAATTACGTTCACAACAAGGAGCAAAAAGGCGAATATTATAGTAGGGAAGACTTAGCTTGTTCCTTTCAATCTTCCGCTTTAGACGTGCTCGTTAAAAAAGCCCTTTCCGCCGTTAAAGAAAAGGGATATAAAGTGCTATCGGTTGGCGGTGGCGTTTCGGCAAACGGCTATCTTAGGGAAAAACTCGTTGCTGAATGCAAAAAGAAGGGTGTAAAACTCGTTTTACCCGAGAAAAAGTTGTGCACGGACAATGCGTCGATGATAGGCGCTGAGGGCTATCTTCAATACTTAAACAAAAACTTTGCCGATTTAACTTTAAACGCAAACGCGTTTATTGAAATCACGGCAACTAAGGTATTTAATGGCTAATTTTTTTAAACTTTTTATAAAAAATGCTGACGACGTTTGCGACCAAAAAGTGCGTTCCGCATACGGAAAAGTTGCAAGCGTTATAGGCATAATATTCAATATTTTACTCTTTGGTGTAAAGCTGTTTGCAGGTATAATATCCGGCTCGGTGGCAATCGTTGCCGATGCGCTCAACAACTTTGGCGACGCATCTTCCAGCGTTATAAGCTTTGTGGGCTTTAAGTTGTCTTCTCGCCCTGCCGATAAGGAGCACCCGTACGGGCACGGTAGGTACGAATACGTTTCGGCGTTTATCGTAACTATACTCATTATGGTAATCGGCGTAGAGCTTTTAAAGAGCGGTGTAGAAAAGGTAATAGCTCCGTCAGCGGTAACTTTTTCCGTTTTAGCGGTAGTAATTTTAGCCCTTTCAATCGTGGCAAAAATTTTATTGTCGATACTCAACGGCTCGGCTGGAAAGAAGATAAACTCTGATACTTTGCGAGCAACCTCTGTTGACGCGCGCAACGACGCAATCTCCACCACCGCAGTTTTAATATCTTTGATATTAAGCCCGTATTTATCCTTTTCGCTCGACGGAATTATGGCAATAGCCGTAGCAGTATTTATAATGGTAAGTGCGCTTGGGCTTTTAAAGGACACTTTGGCAAGTCTTCTTGGCAAACCGCCCGAAAAGCAAACGGTTGATAAAATCAAGAATAAGCTTTTAAGCTACGATGGTGTTTTAGGCATACACGACCTTATCGTTCACGATTACGGCGTTGGTAGAACGTTTGCAAGCGTTCACGTTGAAATGGCTGCAGAGGGAGACGTAATACTTAGCCACGAGCTAATTGACAAGATTGAAAAAATCTTTTTAGAAGAGGATAACCTTGAAATAGTTATTCACTTTGATCCCGTTTCAACGACTAATCCTTTAGCTGTTGAAATGAGAAAGTTTTTACACGATAACGTAAAGCGTGTAAACGAAAACCTTTCCGTTCACGACGTTAGAATTGTTGACGGCAAGTACAGAAACATCGTAATTTTCGATTGCGTTATGCCGTTCAATCTCGAGATGACCGAGCAACAGGTAAAAGACGGGCTTTGCCGTATGATAAAGCAAACCTATCCTAAGTTTGACGCTGTTATCACGATTGATAAATCATATAATTAAACAAGCAAATTATTTATAAAACTTTAAAAACGGGAGATTTCTCTCGTTTTTTTATTATCTTTTATGCATTTATGCATGCAAAAATGAATAAATTTTAATTTTATTCAAAAACGTTTGACATATCATTTCGTTGAATATATAATAATTAAACAATATTAAATAAATATAAGGAGAAAACTTATGAAAAAATTATTGACTATTATGTTAACTCTTGTTCTCGCCTTTACTGCAGCAATGGCTTTGACTGCTTGTAAGGACGATGGCGATCAATTAAAGCTTATCAACGTTCCCCTTGGTGACGAGCAGTACGCTTTCGCTATGAAGATGGATAACGTAGCTTTAGAAACCAGCTTTAACGAATATCTTGCTGAAATTAAGGCAGACGGTACTTTCGATGCTATTATGGCTAAGTACTTTGAAAACAAAGGTACTAAGGTTGGTTATAACTACGTTGGTGACGGTACTGGTACTAACGAGGCTGGTGACGTTGGAGCAGGCAAGTTCGTTGTTGCAACTAACTGCCCGTTCTCACCGTTTGAATACATTGAAAACGGTAAAATCTACGGCGTTGATATGGAAATCGCTGCAGGTTATGCATCTAAGATGGGTCTTGAGTTAATTATTAAGAACATTGACTTTGACGCAATTCTTCCCTCTCTTGACGCAGGTTATGCAGATATCGGTATGGCAGGTATGACTGTATCTCCCGACCGTGCAGGTTATCGTTTCACCACTAAGTACTTCAATGCATCTTTAAACATCATTGTTGCTGCTGACAATACTGATTTTGACAACTGCACCACTCAAGCGGAAGTTGAGGCTGTTTTAGCAGGTCTTACCGGTAAGAAAATCGGTTATCAAAACGGTACTACTTCGGTAGATTACGTTGCAGGCTTTACTAATATCGAAGGTAAGGGATACGATAGCGCTGCTTTAGCTGCGTATGACGTTATCAACGGCAATATCTACGCAGTAGTAGTAGACAACGCTCCCGCTGCTGCAATCGTTGCATCATACAACTAATTTAAGTTTACAATTTTTATATAAACGCTACTTTCCCACAACGTTGTTGTGGGAATTAGTGTGTTAAAGGTGTTTATGGACTGGTCTTTGAAATGGGATATATTTATAGATAAAGTATCCTACAACAACTGGAATAACAACTTTGTTAAAATGTTAGGTAATGGACTTTTAATAACCGTGAAAATTGCGGTTTTAGGTCTTATTATCGGTATTTTAATAGGTACGCTAATCGCTGCTGTCAAAGTTGCACCAAAGTATAAGTTATCGGTAAGAATTTTAGATAAAATTTGTGCCGTTTACACCGCGTTCTTCCGCGGTACGCCTATTATGGTTCAACTTCTTTTGGCGTATTACGTATTTTTACCTATGATCGGCGTTAGGGGTATTGACCCTGAGGCTGTAGGCGTAATTATATTCGGACTTAACTCAGGTGCATACGTTTCGGAGATAATGCGCGGTGGCATAAAGTCGGTTGACGTTGGTCAAATGGAGGCGGGCAGAAGTTTGGGCTTGAGCTACGGAACAACTATGATAAAAATAGTTATTCCTCAAGCGATAAAAAACATATTGCCAACTCTTGGCAACGAGTTTATCACTTTGATTAAGGAAACGTCAGTTTTAAGCTTTATAACGGTAGTTGACCTTTATCAAGCGCTTAGAAACATTGCAACGGCTAATCAAGTCTATGAATTTGTTATCCCGTACATAATACTCGGTGTAGTTTATATCATTTTGGTGCTTTTAATAACTTTACTCGTTAGGGGTATTGAAAAGCTATTTGCAAGAAGTGATAGAAGCGCAACTAATTCAAAACGCAAAAAAACCCGCAAGGCTAAGGTGCAGTTATGAAAGAAGTAATATTAAGCGTACAGCAACTTAAGAAATCTTTTGGTGAAAAAGAGGTTTTAAAAGGTATCGATTTTGACGTTTATAAGGGTGAAGTTATCGTAGTTATAGGTCCTTCCGGTTGCGGTAAATCTACTTTTTTGAGATGTTTAAACTGTATGGAAGACGCATCTTCCGGAGCGATTTGGTTTGACGGTGAGAACCTTGCCGATATGAAGGTTGATATAAACGTTCATCGCCAAAAAATCGGTATGGTGTTTCAGCAGTTTAACTTGTTCAACAATTTAAACGTAATAGATAACATCACGTTAGCACCCGTATTAGTAGCAAAGAAAAACCGTAGCAAGTTAAAGTTTAAAAACTTTAAAATAAAAATTAAAAACCTTTTCTCTAAGGAAAAAACTCCTTTGCTTGATTTGGGTGACGATCTTAAAACTATCAAAGAAAAGGCAAATCAAAAGGCGATGGAGCTATTAAAGCGCATTCAGCTTGAAGAGTTTGCCGAGGCGTATCCCTCAACCTTATCAGGCGGTCAAAAACAGCGTATAGCAATCGTAAGAGCGCTCGCTATGGACCCCAAGGTTATCTTGTTTGACGAGCCGACTTCCGCTCTTGATCCCGAAATGGTAGGCGAGGTTTTAGAACTTATGCGCCAGCTTGCTAAAGAGAATATGACGATGGTAATCGTAACTCACGAAATGGGCTTTGCAAGAGAGGTAGCAAATCGAGTTATATTTATGGACGAGGGCGTCATAAAGGAAGAAAACAATCCCAAAGAGTTTTTCTCTAATCCTCAAAACCCAAGGCTTAAAGATTTTTTATCCAAAGTTTTATAACTAAAAACAACGGAAATTTTCCGTTGTTTTTTATTTTATAAAAAAATCTAAAGTTTTTTTGTAAAACCCCTTTTAAAATAAATTTAATTGTGCTAATATAGTATGGAATAAAATATTAAAATGGAGAAGGCTATGAAATTTACTCCCGTATACGATAAAAATTACTACCCGATGATAGTTAAACTCAACGAATTTAGAGAGGCTGTTAAAAAAGAAGAGAGCAAGACTTTAAAGATTTGCGTAGAGAGAAATAAAGGTTATAACTTTATCTACAATCTTGAAATTTTTGCCGACGATAATAAAAGAGAAGAAAACTACGGTGTTGCTGAAAGAATAATTAAAACTATTCTTTGGGTTGCAGGTGGTTATAAAATTATACTTTCCGGTGATAAGTATATCTATGAAAGAATTAAATCAGCTTACACCAAAACGGGTGAGAGAGCGTTTGACGAAAAGTTTATGTCAGGCGTTTATGAAAGACCTTTCGAGGTTGAATACGTTGAAGATAAAGATTTCCCCGAGGCTAAGAGCTGTTCCTTAAAAGTCGGCGGTCACTTAGACGGTTGCCGTATCGGCTTTGACGCTGGTGGTTCAGATAGAAAGGTTTCCGCTGTTATCGATGGCGAGGTTGTATATAGTGAAGAGGTTGTTTGGCACCCCAAACTCAACTCTGACTGGCACTATCAGTACGACGGCATTATGGAATCAATGAAAACCGCGGCAAGCAAAATGCCGAGGGTTGACGCTATCGGTGTTTCTTCCGCAGGCGTTTACGTTGATAACAAATTAATGGTAGCATCGTTATTCTTAAAAGTTCCTGAGGACGATTTTGAAAAGCACGTAAAGACCATGTATATGGACATTGCTAAGGAAATCGGTGCGCCCATCGAGGTTGCTAACGACGGTGACGTTACTGCTCTTGCCGGCGCAATGGATTTAAAAGACACCGCAGTTTTAGGTATCGCAATGGGAACAAGCGAGGCGGTTGGTTACATAAATCGCGAGGGTTGCTTAGAGGGTTGGCTCAACGAGCTTGCTTTCGCTCCCGTTGATTATAACAAAGGCGCTATGGTTGACGAATGGTCGGGTGACTATGGCTGCGGCGTTAAATACTTCTCTCAAGATAGCGTTATAAAGCTTGCTGAAAACGCCGGCTTTAAGTTTGAAGAGGGTTTATCTCCCGCTGAAAAGTTAAAAGTTATTCAAAAACTTATGGCTGAAGGTGATGAGATGGCTAAAAATATTTATGCTTGCATAGGTATTTACCTCGGTTACACTATCGCATACTATAGCGAATTTTACGATATCAAGCACGGCTTGCTCTTAGGTCGCGTAACCTCTGGTAAGGGTGGCGATATTATCTTAGAAAAGGCAAACGAAGTAATCAAAGCAGAATTCCCCCAGTATGCAGGAATTAAGCTCCAAATGCCTGACGAGTCTAACAAGCGCGTAGGTCAGTCTATTGCAGCTGCAAGCTTACCCGAACTTTAAGTCGTTATAAACTTCGTTATGCATCGTTACTGCCAAGCCGTTGCATTTACGATGACCGATAAGGTCTATCGTAATCGCCCCGTCTTGTCGAGCCTTGCTTAACTCGTTTCTAACGCCTTAAATAAGTCGTTATTTGCATCGCATAAGTGCGTTACTGCCGTCAAGTTACGACCAAGACAACCGACAAGGTTAGTCTTGCCCGATAACATGCCGTCGAGCCTTCTTCTGCTCGCAACTAACGCCTTATATAATCAATTATTTGCGGTGTATAAGCGCGTTATCTTGCAACTAACTTCTTAACGTAAAAACAAATTAAGCGTGAGTTATCTCACGCTTTTTTATTACAAAAAAAACCATTATTCAACAATCATATATATAATATCTCACTATCAATGCTTTAAAGTATAGTTATGGCTAAAAGATACGTAATAACCTCGGGCAAGGGCGGGGTTGGAAAAACGACTATAACTGCAAATTTAGGGCTAAAGCTTGCCGACAGCGGTTTTAGGGTTGCCGTTGTTGACGGTGACTTGGGTCTCAACAATTTAGACGTTCTAACCGAGGTTGAAAATAAGGCGATTTTCGACCTATCGGACGCTATTTCGGGCAAATGCCGTGTAAAACAAGCACTCGTTGAAAGCCCTCTCAACAAGAATTTATTCGTACTGCCGTCTTGCCATACGCTCACCTCTTCAGAGGTTAGCGGACAGGGCGTAAAGCGTGCCATCGAGGAGATTGACGGGCTTTTCGACTATATACTTATCGACTGCCCAGCAGGGATAGATATAGGCTTTCACCGAGCGGTAAATTCGGCGGAATACGCAATCGTTGTGGTAACGCCAACGGTGTCGAGCGTACGCGATGCGGATAAAGTGATTTCAATACTCAAAAGCTATTCCCTCAAAAACATTTCCATAATAGTAAATAAGATAAGAGGCGACCTTGTTTTAAGCGGGAAAAGCCTATCCGAAACGGATATCGAAAACACTTTAAAAACTGAGATTTTAGGCGTTATTCCCGAGCTTGACGAATTTAATTCCGTATACGCACAAGGGTTGGTTGGCGAGAGTGCAAAGGCAATAAAAATCATAGCGCAAAATCTACAGGGGAAAAGTTACAAAACGTATGATTATCTCAAAAAGTATTCTGGGTTTTGGGGCAGTATTAGAAAGGAGCTTAAGCGCAGATTATGAAAAGGAAAGAAAATGCTCTTAACGATATAATTTTAAACGATAGATTAAAGCTTAGTAAAGACACATCTGAAATGATTTGTTACGATGCATACAATCTTTTATCCGAGTATTTTAACCTTGACGGAGGCGTTAATATTTCCGTTGAGGCGGAAAAAGATTGTTATAAGGTAACGGTTACCGCAACGGCAGTTGCGATTAAGAGTTTTGGAATAATAAAGTAGTTGTAATTTTTTAAAAAGGGTGATAAAATAGTTGCGTAAGGAGAAAACGTTATGGAATTTCAAAAAGTTTTAGATACAAGGTACTCCGTTAGGAGCTATAAGCAAACACCCGTTGAAGAGGAAAAAATTCAAGCGATACTCAACGCTGCAAAAATAGCACCCACAGCAAAGAACAGTCAACCGCAAAAAATCTTCGTTGTAAAGAGTGAAGAGGGAATGCAAAAGGTGAAAGAGCTGACCACTTGTCATTTTGACGCGCCACTCGTATTTATAATTTGCGGTGATAGTGATAGGGCATGCATTTTAAAATCTAACGGCAAGAACTTTATGGAGATTGACTGTGCTATCGTTCAAACGTATATGATGCTCAAGGCGTCTGACTTAGGGCTTGGCACTTGCTGGGTAGGAAGAATTATGCCAGATGACGTAAAGTCTGCGTTTTCACTCCCTGAAAATTTAGTCGTTTACGGCTTTTTGGTATGCGGTTATCCCGCTGATGATTGCGAGCCTGCGCCCCGTCATTTTGACCGTTTGGACTTAAAAGATTTCGTAAAAGAACTATAAAATACTCCCGAGAGCTATTCTCGGGAATTTTTTTATGTATGCACGCGTAATAATAATTACTTTACTTAAAATGATTGTAAAATGAAAAAAAATATGATATAATGTTACCCGTATGAACTGTATTGAGAAAATGTACAAAGAAATAGAAGAGATTTTGAGGAAAGAAAAGGAGGAGGCGGCAAGGCTTGCCGTTCCCGTTCGCGAGATAAAGCATGGTTTTTCGCAAGACGAGAGCTTTTTAACTCAAGAGGAAGAATTCGCACCCGTTGACTATTTATCGATGATAGAACTTTCAGACGAGTGGAATAAAAAGCCCTTGGCAACGGATAGAGCGAGGGCGTTTTGTCTTTTCATTTTCAAAAAGTACTTATGCTTTAACAAAATTACGTTTGACGGTTCGAAGTTTTTATCAAATTTAGAAAAGGCGTTAGAGGGGAGCGAAGATTTACTCAAGACCTTAACCGAGCACGAAAACGATTTTATCGACCTTTTAGGTGGGGAAACCGAGGAGATTAAAGAGTTCTTTACAAATCCTTACAACGCGCTTTTTGCTGATGAAAACGGTTACTTTGCCGTGATAAAGAACGGCAAGTTTAGTGACGTTAAGCGTCCGTTCGGCTTTAATCCCAACCAAATGAAAAAGGTGATTAAAGAAAATTTAGAGCTTTACCTTCAAGACTTTAAGTCTAAATTCAAGTCTGAAAAGGAGCTAAATACTCTTTCAAACTCATTAAAAGCCGAGGTAAACAAATCCGAACTTGCGCCCATAGAACTTGAAGAGTTTTGCGCTAGTAAGCTTTTTGACGCGCTTTCCAAGTACGGCGTTACCAAGCAGGCGTTTGACGCGTATTTAGAGGGTAGAGGCTTAACCCTTGTAAAACAGGGTAATTATTATTTTAGAAAGCAAGCTCACGAGAGCTTTGCCGAATATAAAAAGATAGAATTCCGATACTAAGACCACTTAGAATACACACGGAATACAAAGGAGTAAAATTTTTCAAAATGCCAGACGGCTCGTTACCACTGCTAATAGCGATAATTGCGTTAGTAATCTTATCCGCATGTTTCTCGGCAACCGAAACGGCTTATACAAGCCTTAACACGATAAAACTTAAAAGTCTTTCTCAAAAAGACGTTAAGTTTAAAAAGGTACTTTCTCTTTACGAGAGGTATGACAAGCTTATCACGACTATACTGATAGGAAACAACATAGTAAACTTAACTGCATCATCGCTGGCGCTTTTATTCTTTACTAAAGTTATGAAAGAGGGTTCGTTCTTAGATCCTTCGTTCGTATCAACCGCAGTTATCACGATAGTGGTTTTGTTATTTGGTGAAATCACCCCCAAATTCATAGCAAAATCGTATCCAGAAAAGAGCGCGTCGTTTTTCTATCCTTTCATACTTTTATGCTACTGGTTATTTTACCCGTTAAACCTTCTTCTCGGTTTATTCAAAAAGCTCTTAAACGTTCTTTTCAGGCTTGACCATGAGGACGCTATTACTGACGATGAGCTTATCACGATAGTAAACGAGGCTGAGGAGGATGGAACGCTCAAAGAAGACGAGTCTGACCTTATTCGCTCGGCAATCGAGTTTGATGATCTTGAGGTTAAGGATATTTTAGTTCCGAGAATTAACGTAGTATCCGTTCCTTACGATGCCACCAAGCAGGAAATAAAGAAGATGTTTGACGGTGAGCGCTATTCGCGTATCCCCGTGTATAAAGACACGATTGACAGTATTATAGGCTTTATTCACGAAAAAGATTTTTATCGCAACTACTTTAAGCAAGATTTCAATATCAAAGACATTATGCAAAAGGTAGTTTTCGTAGTAGAGCACACCAAGATATCCGCACTCCTTAAAAAGCTCCAAGCGAGAAAGGTTCATATGGCGGTAGTGTTAGACGAGTACGGCGGAACTGCCGGCATCGTTACCGTTGAAGATATTATAGAAGAGCTCGTAGGCGAGATTTACGACGAGTACGACGAAGAGAGCGAGGCTATCAAAGAAATCGGCGAAAACACCTACCTTGTAAGCGGTGCTTTGGAGATTGACAAGTTCTTTGAAAAGTTCGATATGCTCGATGATGACGAGGAGTACGATGCCAACACCGTTAGCGGTTTCGTAACGGAACTTTTAAGCGAACTTCCTACAACGGGCAAAAAATTCACCTATAAAAACCTCAAGATAGAGGTAACGAGAACTACTATTAAAAAGGTGGTTGAAATTAAAGTTACCGTATGCGATGAGGTTATTGAAGAAAAAGAATAAACACTAATCTTTACCCACTTTTATAAGTGGGTAAAATTGACGGAGAAAATATGAACGATAAATACTATTTGCAACCTGCTGATATAATGCTCCCCGATTTTAATGAGGTAGACGGTTCTAAGTGGGCTATTATTGCTTGCGATCAGTATACCAGCGAGCCTGAATACTGGGAAAAGGCAAAGGAGATGGTAGGGGACAGCCCGTCCACCTTATCCCTTATCTTGCCCGAGGTTTACTTAAGCGAGGCAGGCGAACGCGTTCCCAAGATAAACGCCACTATGGGCGAGTATTTAAAGTCCGTTTTAAAAACTTATAAAAACTCCATGATTTACACCGAGCGCGTTCAGCGTGACGGTAGGGTAAAGCACGGCTTGGTTGCTATGATAGACCTTGAAAATTACGATTTTTCCGTTGGTTCAAAGTCGCTTATTCGCGCGACTGAGGGTACTGTTCTTGATAGAATTCCACCAAGAGTTAAAGTGAGGGAAGACGCAGTAATTGAACTACCTCACGTAATGCTACTTATAGATGATGACGAAAAAACCGTTATCGAGCCGATAACTACCAAAAAGCAAAGCCTTGAAAAGATTTACGATTTTCCTCTTATGCAGGGTGGCGGTAGCGTAACGGGATATTTGGTAAAAGACAGTGATTTTTCCGCCATAAACGATGCGCTTAGCAATCTTATAAGCGATGAAAACGCCGTGAGATTATACGGCAACGCCCCCTCTAAACTGTTGTTTGCGGTGGGTGACGGCAATCATTCGTTGGCAACGGCGAGAACTTGCTATTTAAACGTTAAGAGTAAGCTTGGCGATAAAGCTTTAACTCACCCCTCGAGATATGCTCTTGTAGAAATTACTAACCTTCACGACGAGGCTTTAGAATTCGAGCCGATTTACAGGGTGATGTTCGGCGTTGATACGCAAGGCGTAATAAATTCTCTAAACGAATACGCAAGCTCGTTAAACGGTGCTGAAAAGCCCCAAACGGTTAAAATAATCACTAAAGGCGGGGAGCGTGAATTGACTTTTGCTCACCCAGAAAAACAGCTCACGGTAGGCACGCTACAAGATTTTATCGACGATTACTTGGCTAAAAATCCAGGCGAAGTCGATTACATACACGGGGAGGACGCCGTAATTAGTTTATCCTCTAAGGAAAATGCAATAGGATTTATCTTTAGCGGAATGGAAAAGAGCCAACTTTTCAAAACGGTTATTTACGACGGCGCTTTGCCGAGAAAGACTTTCTCAATCGGTCACGCGTATGACAAGCGTTACTATATCGAGTGTAGGAAGATTAAGGAGTAAACTATGAAGAAAAAACTCTTATCGATTTTAACTGTAATATTCGCGGTTATCATATCCGCATTCACCCTTACTGCATGCGGTGGCGGTGGAAACGGTGACGGTGGCAATGGTGGAAACGGTGGTCAACCCGTAGGACCTGGTAGTGAGGGCGTGGGTACTCACGAATGTGTTTTTGCTGAAACCGTAGTTCCATCAACCTGTTCGGCAGAGGGTTACACTTTACACAGTTGCGAGTGTGGAGAATCTTATAAAACAAACTTTACTGCAAGAAATCCCCACGATATAAACACAAGTGGAGTGTGTACCGTTTGTTCCGCTGAGGCAAGTGATATAAGAATTGTTAAAATAACTGGTAAAAACGAATATTCGGTAAGAGGTCTTGGTTCGTTTACGGGCACGGATATTATAATTCCCGCCGAATATAAAGGCGCTCCCGTTACCGAGATAAACGCATCGGCATTCAAGGATAAAACCTCGATTACGAGCATTTATATTCCGTCTACGGTAAAAACTATCGGAAAACAGGCATTTAGCGGTTGTTCCTCTTTAAGTTCTATTACGTTTGCGCCCGAATGCGATCTTGAATCGGTTGGGAATAACGCTTTCCAGGACTGTTCATCACTTATCCGCACGATAGTTGACAACGGTATTTATTTGGGAACCCCCAAAATTTTCTTTGGCGTTACCGATGGTGCGGTTGACGTTTCCATTATCGACGGTTGTTCTATAATTTTAGAAAAAGCCTTTTCGCTTTGCTCTAACGTAAAATCGGTATCCATTCCCGCATCTGTTAAAATGATAGGTGAAAACGCCTTTTATAGATGCAACGGTTTACAATACGTTAATTACGGCGGTGAGCTCAGCACTTGGGCAACCTTCCCGTTTGCAGATATATATGCAAATCCCTTATACTACGCAGGTGTTTTAAAAATAGGCGGTGAAATCGTTACCGATTTAAATATTACAGGCGACGTGATTAGCGATTACGCTTTCGCAGGCTGTACCTCGCTTGAAAAGGCTTGCTTAAACGTAAACAGTATAGGAAATCAAGCTTTTTATAACTGTACTCGTATATTGTGTCTTGAGCTTGGTAGTTCGCTTACGTCAATAGGCGATAAGGCGTTTGAATCTTGTCGCAAGCTTATCGAGGTTAAAAACGATAGCCAGGTTGTAATAGAGGCAGGCGTTGAATCTACCTTAAACGGAAACGTAGGCGTTAACGTTAAAAACCTTTATTCTTCAAAAAGCGGTTCGTCCAAGTTCTCATCTGATACTGACGGAAACGATTTCTTTATCGACGGAGAAAACGTTTATCTTATCGGTGCTTCCACGCAAGATAAAACTTACGTAATCCCTGCAAACGTTACTCATATTGCAAACTACGCGTTCTACAACGATAAAAACATCGAAACAGTTGTTTTTGGTTCAACACTTAAAGAAATAGGCGATTATTCCTTCTATGGTTCAGCACTCAAAAGCGTAGAAATTCCAGCAAACGTCAAATATATCGGAAATTCCGCCTTCCAAAACTCAAAGAATGTTGAAACCGTTACCTTTGCTAGTAGCAATTCCAAATTAAAAAGCTTTGGCAATTATGCCTTTGCCGGTCTTCCTCTCGTAACCTCTATATATTTGCCCGACGGGCTTGAGTTGATGGGTGATTATTCCTTTGCGGACTGTACTGAACTTATAGAGTTTAGCATGCCGGGAACTCTCCATCGCCTTGCATATAGAATTATAAACGGCTGTATGAAAATTACGGTTGCTGAATTTAGAGGAACGGGCTTTATGGAACTAACTATGCAACCCGTTGAAGGTCATCCTAACGAATTATACTTCTTCTTCTGGTATTATTTAAGTGGGCTTGAATGGTGTGAGACTTATGGTGGGTCTTGGCAGGTTGAGCCCCACGGCCGTTAATTTAATCCGTTATTTTGGGCATTATACTTCGTTTCTGCTCAAGTGATAGACTTCGATGACCAACAAGGTCAATCTCAGCCTATCACTTTCACGAGCCTCGTCTAATACCCAAACTAACGTCTTAAACGAGTTTAATCCGTTATAGCGTCGCAACGCGCATAGATTGTCAAGCGTTAACCTAAAGGTAAACGCTAGGACAAAAAAGCGGTTGCTCCTTTATCCCAAAATTCTTTTTATTCTAAAAACAATTTCGGGAGCCCTATTATTTGCAATTAACTAAATAGTTTATCAAACAAATTATTTAATTTAAACTAAAAAACCTTGCGAGTTTTCGCAGGGTTTTTTGCTTTTGAAAAAATTAAAAAAACACTAATAAAATGCTTGACAATCGCATATTCAATAATATATAATAATCACGAATTAGCAATGGCTAACAAACTTTTTATCGGAGATATTATGAACCTTAGCGTAGCGGAAATCGGCAAAGAATATATCGTTAAAGACGTTTTGACTGGGGATGAGGAACTCAATTCCTTCTTGTTTTCGCTCGGCTGTTACAAAGGTGAGCCCATTACTGTAATCGCTCATAAAAGGGGCGGGTGCGTTGTCGCTATTAAAGACGCGCGTTATAATATTGATAAAGACTTAGCTGAGGCTATCACAGTAGAAGAATGACGATTTCGTTATTTTTTTGGTAAAATGTTAGCGCAAACTAACTTTTAATTTTGGAATGTTGTTAGCAAAGACTAACAAATTATATATTCAAGGAGAAATTTATGAGAATTGCACTTGCAGGCAATCCTAACAGCGGTAAGACCACGATGTACAATGCGCTCACCGGTAGAAATGAAAAGGTGGGCAACTGGGCAGGTGTTACAGTTGATAAAAAAGAGCACTCAATTAAGAAAGCGTATTGTCAAGGCGAGCAAGAAATTATCGCTGTAGATCTTCCGGGCGCGTACTCAATGAGCCCGTTCACTTCTGAAGAGAGTATTACTTCGGCTTACGTTAAAAACGAAAAGCCCGATGCTATTATAAATATAGTTGACGGAACTAATCTTAGCCGTAGTTTATTTTTCACCACTCAGCTTTTAGAACTTGGTATTCCCGTGGTAGTAGCTCTTAATAAAGCGGATATCAATAAGAAAAAGCAAACTGTTATAGACGTTAAGCTTTTGCAAGAAAAACTTGGCTGTGCAGTTATCGAAACGATATCTACTAAGGCGGACGGGTTAAAAGAACTCGTTAAAACGGCGTGCGAGGTTTCGGGCAAAAAGCAAAAAGCGCCCTATATTCAAGGGAATATTGATTTAACCGATAAAGAGGTTGTTATAATTGCCGATAGAAAGCGTTTTGAATTCGTTAATAAAATAGTAGACGAGGTTGAAACGCGTAAAGTATTTACGAAAGATACTAACCGCCAAGATAAAATTGACGCCGTATTGACTAACAAGTGGGTAGGTATTCCCATATTTGCCGTAGTTATGTTTTTAGTGTTCGGCATATCTCAAGCTTGGCTTGGCCCGTGGATTGCCGATACTTTCGTAGGTTGGCTCGAGGCAGGGCAGGAGCTCCTTGCGAACTCTCTTCCCGAAAACATTTGGTCGAGCATGCTCGTTGACGGTATTATCGGCGGTATGATTGCCGTAATAGGTTTCTTACCACTCGTTATGGTAATGTATTTCCTCATAGCACTTTTAGAAGACTGTGGATATATGGCAAGAGCGTCAGTTGTTCTCGACCCCATCTTTAAAAAGGTAGGTTTATCTGGAAAGTCAATTATTCCGTTCGTAATCGGTACGGGCTGTTCTATCCCCGGCGTTATGGCTTGTAGAACTATAAGAAACGAGAGGGAAAGAAAAGCAACCGCTATGCTCACTCCGTTTATGCCTTGCGGTGCAAAGCTCCCTGTAATTGCATTGTTTGCAGGCGCTTTCTTTAAAGATTCGGCGTGGGTTGGCGCAACTATGTATTTCGTAGGTATCGCGCTCATTCTTCTTTGCGCTTTACTTATCAACGCTTTAACCGGATACAAGGTTAGAAAGAACTTCTTTATCATAGAACTCCCTGAATATAAAATTCCGAGCCTTCTCGGCGCTTGCAAGTCAATGCTTTCAAGGGCGTGGGCGTACATAGTAAAAGCTGGAACTATCATTTTGGTGTGCAACTTTGCCGTTCACGTTATGCAAACTTTCGACTGGACGTTTAAAATCGTAGACGCTGAAAACTCTATTTTACACGACATTGCAACTCCGTTTGCATTCGTTATCGCGCCCGTTATAGGCGTTTGCGCTTGGCAACTTGCAGCCGCAGCAATTACGGGCTTTATTGCTAAGGAAAACGTAGTTGGTACTTTAGCGGTGTGCTTTATCGGTCTTGAAAACTTAATCGATACCGAAGAGCTTGCATTAATGGCAGGTGCAGGCGAGGCTGTTGCAGGCGTTATGGCAATTACCAAGGTTGCCGCTCTTGCATATCTTATGTTCAACCTCTTCACCCCTCCGTGCTTTGCGGCAATCGGTGCAATGAACTCTGAAATAAAGAGCAAAAAATGGCTTTGGGCAGGCATAGGCTTGCAGTTTGCAGTAGGCTTTACGGTAGCGTTCTTAGTATTCTTCTTTGGAACGATTTTCACCGGCGGTAGCCTTGGTGCTGTTTGGATGCCCATAGTTGGTTGGGTAGTAGTGCTTGCAGTCGCTGCGCTCTTTACCTTTATGATTATCAAGAAAAACAGAGAACTTAAAAAGGAATACGCATTAAAGGCGTAAGGTGTTATTATGTGGCAAACGGTTTTAGTCATAGCGATTATCGCATTGATACTTGGCGGAGCAATCTTCTATATTGTAAAAGCTAAAAAGAGCGGGAAAAAGTGCATAGGTTGCCCGTACTCAGATGAGTGCTCGAAAACGGCTAAAAAGGGCGAGAACTCAGTTTGTTCGTGCGGTTGCCAAGAAGATAATAAATAAATATAAAAGGCTTGAGAATTTCAAGCCTTTTTTCTTTTTCCATATTGACTTTTAACTTTAGTTAATATACAATCGAAATAACGATAAAAAAGAAGGTAAAACTATGAAAACAGGTTACTGTAAACTTTGTATAAATCCACCATACGATTTCCCCATGCTCGGCTATTACGTTCCACGTAAGGTAAAGGGCGTTCACGATGATTTATTTACTCGCGCCATTGCTTTTTCAGACGGCGATAAGAAAGCGGTAGTTATCGCGTTAGACGTTGCCGAGCTCCCTCAAGCTATTTACGATAGGATAAAGGACGCGGTGTATAAAGATGCAGGCGTTGAAAAGAGTGGTATTTTTATAAACTGTTCTCACACTCATACGGGGCCTGTTATCGGTAAAGATTTAGGCACGTCATCCGAAAGCACTCCTGAATACGAAACATTTTTGGTAAACACCGCGCGTGATGCTGCAGTTTATGCTTTTCAAGACCTTAAAGACAGCGAGTTTAGCGTAGCTAAAACTAAGGCTGAAGGCGTGTCGTTCGTTCGCCGTTATCGTATGAAAGACGGTTCTGTTGCAACTAATCCCGGCGTTAAAAATCCAAACATAGACTACCCCTTAGGGATTCCTGACGAAACTGTAAGAATAGTTAAAATCAAACGCGACGGCGGTGAAGATATTTTAATCGTAAACTTTGGAACTCACCCCGATAGCGTTGGTGGCGAGTATATCTCAGCCGACTATATGGGGGTTGTTTGCAAAACGCTTGAAAACGCACTTGGAAATACGAAATGCGCCTTCCTTTTAGGTTGCCAAGGTGACGTTAATCACGTTAACGTAAATCCCACCTCCGAAGAAGAGGCAATCTCGGTTATAGATTTTGATAGCGTTCCAAGGAGTTTTGCTCACGCTGAGTATATGGGTAGAAAAATCGCAGGCGCAGTTTTATCGGTAATTTCCGTATGCAAAAGCGTAAAAGCGGATAAAATTGATTATATAACCACTACGATAAATCTTCCATCTAACCAAGAAAACGATAAGCTTGACAAGGCGAGATATATCTATGATATGTTTAAAGCTGGCAGGTCAAATGAACTTCCGTATAAGGAAATGGCTTTAACAACCGCAGTTGCAAGGGCAAAGCGTATAATTACGCTTGAAAACGGTCCGGATAGTTATCCGTTTAATTTTTCCGCAATTAAGCTTGGAGATTTGGTGTTTGCTGGTATTGGTGGCGAGCCTTTTACCGAGATAGGCACGAGAATTTGTGCAAACTCTCCGTTTAAAGAAACTATTCTTTGCTGTTTAACTAACACCGCAGGTGGTTATATTCCCACGAGCAAATCGTACGACGAGGGCGGGTACGAGGCGGGCACTACCGTAATAAAGAAGGGTGGTGATGACATTATGGTAAACGGAATGGTAAAAATGCTCAACGAGCTATACAACAAATAATAAAAGCGTGGCGATTTTCGCCACGCTTTATTTATTGTTTTAAGGTATTGCGCTCTATAAAGTACCTACTTGCTAAGGATAGGTAGTGATTTTTCTTTTGATAAAGGTAAATATTTCTTTCAGCCTGCTTATCGGAAATGGAGTAGTAGTACACCTCGCGTTCGGAATTTAAGCCTTTAACGAGCGTGTCACTAACAAACGATATAGCCATTCCTGCACAAGCTACGTTAAACGCCGTTACCTGCTGGTCAAGCTTAAATAAAACGTTTGGTAAAACTCCACACTTTTTAAAGAGTTTTAAAGCTCGTTTACCCGTATCGTTTTCGGGGTTTAATAAAACGAAAGGCTGGTCTTTAAATACGCTTAAATCAACGCTCGGGATATCGCTTAAATGCTTGTTGAGCTTAACGTCATCTCCCTCCATCTTGTACTTTTCAAGCCCATCGTTAACCTTAAAAGATTTGGGAACGGCTAAGAGTATCCTTTCGGGCAAAAACACGCTTGCCAAGATATTCTCATCTTCATTGATAGTGTTGTCAACAACTATATCAAGTTCGCCGTTTGAAAGCTTGTTCATCAAGTTTTTAGTGTTATCTTCGTATATTTCAAACTTGATTTGAGGATAGTTTTCATTAAAATCGCGTATGAGCTTTGGTAAAATTAAAGAGGAGAAGAAACTGCTACCGCCTATTCTAATCGTTCCCTTTAAAAGCTTAGTATGGTCTGAAACGTAACGCTCGAAGTTCTTTTCCATCTCCTCAATCTCAATCGCGCACCTAACGTACTCTTCACCGACCTCGGTAAGCTTTAAAGGATTGCTTGAACGGTCAAAGATAGGCTCGGAGATTTTTTGCTCAATTCTCTTAACTGATGCCGATAACGACGGTTGTGATACGAACAGCGCCTCCGCCGCTTTTGTAAAACTCTTTTCGCGATAAATCGCAAGCACGTATTCCTTATTTTTGAACATAATTTTCACCTATAATTCAAAAGTTATATAAAATATGTTTTAATATATATTTGATTATACACCGTGCGAGTAGTATAATCAAGACGTAATCTAAAAAAACAGGAGAAATTTATGAAAAAATTTAGGTTAGAAAGCGATTCAATAGGTCAAAGGGAAGTCCCGATTGACGCGTACTACGGCGTTCAAACGCTTCGCGCTCATGAGAACTTTAAAATAAACGGTATCAAAGGTCACCCCGAGTTTATAAAATCAATAATAGAAATTAAAAAAGCAGCCGCTATTGCCAACGGTGATGCAGGTGTTATAGACAGGGCTGTTTCAAATGCAATGATAACTGCGTGCGACGAGATTTTAGCTGGTAAATTCGTTGATAATTTTATCGTTGATGCAATTCAAGGCGGGGCGGGAACGTCTTTTAATATGAACGCCAACGAAGTGGTTTCCAACCGCGCGATTGAAATACTCGGTGGGGCAAAGGGCGATTATTCAGTAGTTCACCCAAACGACCACGCAAATTGCGGTCAATCCACGAATGACGTATATCCTAGCGCAGGCAAAATAGCTACTATCAGGCTTTTAAAGAAGGTAATATCTGCCTTGGAAGAGTTTTCTCTCGCTATCGAAAACAAGGCAAAAGAGTTTGACGGCGTTATAAAGATGGGTAGGACTGAGATGCAAGATGCAGTTCCCATCAGTTTCGGGCAGGTTTTTTCGGCTTACGCAAAAGCGGTTAGGCGCGATATTAAGAGGTTTAACGAGGCAATTAGCGAGCTTTCCGTTTTAAATATGGGCGGAACGGCTATCGGCACTTGCATAACGGCGAATAAAGAATACGTTAAAAATATAGTTCCCGTTTTATCTAAGGTTACAGGCTTAGAGCTTAGTCAAGCGGATAACCTTATCGACTCAACTCAAAACTTAGACTGTTTCGTTTTCGTGTCGGGAATTATCAAGTCTTGCGCGAGCACGCTATCTAAAATGGCGAACGATTTGCGCTTAATGTCCTCAGGGCCTCGCGCTGGTTTTGCGGAAATCAATCTTCCTGCAAAACAGAACGGCTCGTCGATAATGCCGGGAAAAGTTAACCCCGTTATTCCCGAAGTTATCAATCAAATAGCGTTTAATGTTATCGGCAACGATACTACTATAACTATGGCGGTAGAGGCAGGTCAGCTTGAGCTCAACGCGTTTGAGCCGATAATATTTTATTGCTTATTCGAATCTCTTGAAACGATTGCAAACGGCGTTAGAATTTTTACTAAAGACTGCATTGAGGGCTTAACCGTTAATAAAGACGTTTGCATGAGCGAGATTGAAAAGAGCATAGGAATAGTAACCTCTCTTTGCCCGTTTATCGGATATAGCAAGGCTGCGAAAATTGCAAAGCAAGCACTTAAGGAAAACAAAAAGGTTAGAGACGTTTTAGTTGAGGAAAATATCCTTTCCGAAAGCGAGTTAAACAAGCTTTTAGACCCGCAAAAAATGATATAAAATTCCTCTCTTTACAAAAAAACGGGTTTGTGGTATACTTATATGGTAATTAAAGTTTAGGAGTATGGTATGAGGTATCGCGAATCGGAAGAAATGTATCTTGAAACTATTTTAGTTTTGAAAAAGAAGATTTCTTGCGTGCGTTCAATCGATATAGCAACAGAGCTAAGCTATTCCCGCCCGAGCGTTTCGAGGGCGGTCAATTTACTGCAGGGCAAGGGCTATATAATAATAGCCAAAAACGGTGAGATAAATTTTACCGAAGAGGGCTTAAAGAGGGCGACTGAAATTCAGGAGCGCCACAGCGTTATAACCGAGGTGTTTACGAGGCTTGGTGCAGACCAAGAGGTCGCCGAGGAAAACGCTTGTAGAGTAGAGCACGTTATCACGAGCGAGCTTATGCAGGTTTTGAAAAAGTTCATTGAAAAATAATATAAACGGCGCAAAGTCAAAACGCGCCGTTTTTTATTGCTTTTTTGATTGACTTAAACAAATTAAAAGAGTATAATTTCTAATTGTGTGAATTACACGAAAGAAGGTATTATATGAAAAAATTATCTAATAAATGGACGAGGGCCGCTATCCCTGCATTACTTCTTCACGCAAGCATAGGCACAGTTTACTGCTGGTCGATTTTTAGCTATTCTTTTAAAGATTTAGGCTATAACATGGACCTTTTAGGCTGGGCGTTCAGCTTGGCTATATTCTTCCTTGGTATGAGTGCCGCTTTCCTTGGCAACTTTGTAGAAAAGGATATTCACAAGGCAAGCTTTATTGCAACCGTTTGCTTTGCGGTAGGCGTTGTGGGAACGGGTTTAGCCGTTCGCTTAAACAGCGCTTGGCTCGTGCTTTTATTCTACGGCGTAATAATGGGCTTTGGCTTAGGCCTTGGCTATCTCTCTCCCGTAAAGACTTTGATGCTTTGGTTTGAAGATAAAAAGGGCTTGGCAACGGGTTTAGCGGTTGCCGGCTTTGGTGCGGCAAAGATGATTTTCTCACCCGTTATCGAGTGGCTTATCAATTTAGTTGGGCTTGAATTTTCTTTCTATATCTTAGGTGCGCTTTGGTTCGTAATGATGTTCGTAGGTCACCTTCTCCTGAGAAAGCCTGAGGGTTGGGTAGAGCCTCACGAACCGTTTAAATTAAAAGAATTTATCTCGAGATTTAAAATTTTCCTCGACGTAAAGTTTATAGGTATTTGGCTTATCTTCTACATCAATATCGCTTGCGGTTTAGCTCTTATCTCTTATGAAAAGAACATCTATTCCGCTTTGGGCTTAGGCTCGGTTGCAACGATTTTGTGCACGATTACGGGCTTGCTCAATGCAGGTGGTAGGCTTGGTTATTCGGCAATCGGCGATAAATTAAAGAGCCGTAACACCGTTTACAAAATCATTTTGATAAGTGAAATTGCCTTTACCGTACTCGCGCTTTGCACGGGTGCACTCAACGGCGGAAACACCCTTGCTTTAGTAGTTGCAGTTGCTCTTTTACTCGTAGTTAACGCAGGTTACGGCGGTGGCTTTAGTAATCTTCCCACCTTGCTTTCAGACGTTTACGGTATGGGTAGCATCTCTTCTATCCACGGCATTGCTCTTTCGGCTTGGGCGATTGCAGGTCTTACCGGCAATCAGATTGCAGGCTTAATCGTTGGCGATAGCGGTAACTATCAAAACGTATTGATTTTCACCGTTATTATGTACGCTGTTGCAGCGCTTATAAGCTTTTTCTTTATCAAACCGAAAAAAGAACAAAATTAAAAATTAAGGAGCGAAAATTCGCTCCTTTTTCGTTGTAATTTATCAAAGCTTGGTGTATACTGTTACTATGAAAAAACCTCTTTTTGCAAAAACAAAGCGCGCGATAATTGCCGTTTTCATACTAATATCTCTACTCGTTTTTCCCTCGTGCGTAGTAAGCCCGGTAATTACTGATAATAGTGACGAGGCTACTAAGGAGGCGTTTGAACTTATAAACGGCGTTTACGAGCAAAATATAATAACGGCGAATTTCTTAGTTGAGTTTACCTCTTATCAAACGGATTTGTTAGGCGTAAAAACGAGCGAAGTCACCGCGCGAGGTAGTGGCGTTGCGTTTTCGGTTGACAGCGTTGGGGCGTCAATCGGGCTTGATACTTATTATCTTTTAACGAACAATCACGTAGTATATGCAGACAGCGCGTACGATGGTTTTGAGTGTGTGGTAACCGATTGTTTTGGCGTTTCCTACGAGGCAACAGTAGAATACGCCGATCCCGATTACGATTTAGCCGTAGTTTCCTTTAAGTGCAGGGAAGAGTATTCCGTTTTAAGTTTTTCTTTGTTTGACGTGGAGAAAGGCGATTTAGTTGTAGCAATGGGCTCGCCCCTCGGCGTTATAAACGCCGTTACCGCAGGTAGCGTAAAAGGCTTTTTTGAGATATCGCTTTCCTCTGATGCAGTATCGAGCGAAAAAGTTTCCAACGTTGAGTTTGAAGTTATCAAGCACGATGCGTACGTAAACAACGGTTCTTCAGGCGGAGTGCTTTTAAACAAGGACTATAAAATTTGCGGAATTAATTACGCCGCCGAGCTTGACGATAGTGGAAATTCCGTTTTCGGCTACGCAGTTCCCGTAACTAAAGTAGTTGAATTTATATCAATGAACGAGAAATAATAGTAAAACCCACCGTTTTTTCGGTGGGTTTTTTAATGCATTGCCGTCAAATATTGCGAAACGGGCGCAATTTGATTGATTTTTTTGCCAAAATATATTAAAATATATCGCGTATCATATTTTTAGGAGTACGTTATGACTTCACAACAAATTCAAATTCTAATTGCTATGGTAATTTACATGGCTGCGGTAATTTTTATCGGCGTGTATTTTTCCAAAAAAGCAAACAAGAGTTCGGACGATTATTTCCTTGGTGGCAGAACGCTCGGTCCTTGGGTAACTGCTATGAGTGCAGAGGCTTCTGATATGAGCGGTTGGCTCTTAATGGGTCTTCCCGGCGTTGCTTACGCAACGGGCTTGGCAGATGCTTTCTGGACTGCTTTCGGTCTTGCAATCGGAACGTACGTTAACTGGCTTATCGTTTCAAAGCGTCTTCGCCGTTATAGCGTTAGGGCAAACAACTCGGTAACTTTACCTGATTTCTTCAGCAACCGTTTCCGTGAAAAACAGCCCGTTATCATGACCATTGCATCACTTTTTATCTTAGTGTTCTTCACCGTTTACGCAGCAAGCTGTTTCGTAACTTGCGGAAAGCTCTTTTCTCAGCTTTTCGGCTTGCCTTACGTTACTATGATGATAGTTGGCGCGGTATTCGTGTTGGCGTACACCTTGCTCGGTGGTTTCCTTGCGGAAAGCGCGTCTGACTTTATGCAAGCAATCGTTATGATTATCGCACTCATTGTTATGGTAATCATAGGCGTAGCTGCAGCGGGTGGTTTTGGCGCGGTTATCGATAACGCTAAGTCTATGCCCGGTTACTTGGAACTTTTCCAAATTCACAAAGAGGGAGCAGCACGTCCGTACGGGTTCTTAAACGTAGTATCAATGCTTGCATGGGGCTTGGGTTACTTCGGTATGCCTCAAGTTCTCCTTCGCTTTATGGCAATTAGAAAGGAAAGTGAACTCCGTCGCTCGAGAATTATTGCTACCGTTTGGGTTATTATCTCTCTTGCAGTTGCAGTATTTATCGGTATCGTTGGCAATGCGCTTAACAATATTGGCGCTATCAATATGGACGGAACGAGTTCGGAAAACGTGTTTATCGTTATGACCACGAGCTTAATTCCTGCACTCCTTGCAGGCTTTATCATGGCAGGCATCTTGGCAGCGACTATTTCCTCTTCGGATAGCTACCTCCTCATTGCAGCCTCTGCCTTTGCAAAAAATATTTTCAAAGGAATATTCAAAAAGAGCGCAAGTGATAAGCAAGTTATGTGGGCGTCGAGAATAGTTTTACTCATAATCGCAGTTATCGCAATGCTTTTCGCACTTGACGAAGATAGCGTAATATTCCAAATCGTATCGTTTGCTTGGGCTGGTTTTGGCGCGACCTTTGGTCCGTTAATGCTCTTCTCGTTGTTCTGGAAGAGAACTACTAAAGAGGGTGCAATCGCAGGTATGATTGCAGGCGCAGGCATGGTATTTTTATGGAAACTCGTTATCAGCACCTTGGGCGGTGGCTGGGCAATCTACGAGCTTTTACCGGCGTTCATATTCTCTTCGGTAGTAATAGTAGTCGTATCTCTTCTCACTAAAAAGCCGAGTGATGAAATACTTGAAGACTTTGAGAGTGTAAAAAACGGCAAGGGCTTAGAGCAAGAATAATTAAACCTTATAAAACGCAAGGCAATTCCGCCTTGCGTTTTTTATATGGCTCCGTCACAACCTATGCCTGATATGATTATGCCTGAAACGTGGCGCAATACTGCGTTAAACCCACTCGGCAAGACAAATAGTATTGCCATCGGGCTTTGCCTTGTCTTTCACCGCGTTTGATGCATCCTCTTTAAATCAGCCATAAATTGTGACAAAGCCTTTTACATATTTTACATATAAAAAATTCCTTTCTTCATACTAAAAGTATGAAAAACAAAGGAATAATAAAGGGCGCTATTTTATTATCGCTCGGCGGAATAATAACTAAGCTACTCGGTGCGGTTTATAGAATACCGCTAACAAACCTCTTGGGTGCGGAGGGGATAGGGCTTTATCAAATGGTATTTCCGCTGTATTCAGCGCTACTGACCTTTTCTTCAACGGGAGCACCAGGAGGAATATCAAAACTTATCGCCGAGGGCAATAACGCCAAAATAACGCTCAAAAGCTCGCTCAAAGTATTTGCGAGTATAGGCCTTGCTTTATCGCTTTTTATGGCTGTTTTTTCAAATCAAATAGCCACTTTACAGGGAAATGCAAGTGCAGGTGTGTGTTATTCACTACTTTCTCCGTCCGTGTTTTTGGTAAGCGTAATATCTTGCTTTAGAGGGTATTATCAAGGCTTTTCCGATATGAAACCAACGGCTGTATCTCAAATTTGCGAACAGGGCGTTAAGCTGACGGTTGGCTTACTGCTTTGTTTTGCGTTTAGGGGAAACGCCGTGCTCTCAGCCTCTCTTGCCGTGCTTGCCGTTACCATTTCCGAGGGCATAACGCTAATCTATTTTATGGTAAAGGCGAAAGCAGTTAGACTGCTACTTGACGTAAAAGTACAAACTAGCGATTTGCGCCCGATATTTAAAACCGTTATACCTATGATGGCAGTAACCTTAATTATCCCTATCGTTAGAACGGTTGACAGTTTTTTGATTATAAACCTTTTAAAAACTTATTTGTCAAACGCAACCGAGCTTTACGGATTACTAACGGGCGCTGTTGAATCGCTTATAAGTATGCCTATATCGGTATGCTATGCCTTGGCGATAACCTCAATTCCCGTGATATCGCGGTTGAAAAAGAAAGGAGGCGACTACCTTTCAAAATGCTATAATTCCATCTTGCTAACCTTTTTATTATCGATGGCGTTCGGCGCTATAGTTTACCTCTTTTCACCGTTTGCCGTTGACGTGTTATACGGCGGATTATCCGAGCAAAACAAATGGGCGATTGTAGATATGCTCAAGGTATCTTCTATATCCGTTGTAACTCTATCGCTTATGCAAACTACGGTTGCTTGCGTAAACTCGCTTGGAAAGTTCAAAGTAACGGTTACGAGCGGAGTTATTGCCGGGGCGATAAAGATAGTTCTTTCTGTAATTTTACTAAAAAACCCGAAAATAAATATTTTCGGGGCTATATACAGCGACATTTTCTGTTATTTTGTTGCGAGTTTTTTAAATTTGAGTTATATTATTTATAGCGACTTTAAAAAAAGGGTGTATTATGCACGAAATAACGGTTATAGGATTAGGGGTTGACGGGAACGATTTACCCGCATCCGCTCACAAGATAATTGAAAATCACGAGCTCGTAGTAGCGAGAACGGGCGAGGCTTTAAGCGTAAAATTGCTTTTAGAAAAATATAAAAACCTCACGACTTTAGACGGGGTTTATTTAAAGAGCCGTAATTTTGATACGCTTAGCGCAAATCTCGGCAAAGAGGTTTTAACTCTTGCTAAGGAACGCCCCGTTTGCTATCTTGTAGACGGGTCGGCAACAGAAGATAATTCCGTAAAATATATCCTTTCAAAAACAAAAAACGTAAAAGTGATTGCCGGCGTTTCTCACGCTGTTAAGTGCTTGGAAAGGCTTGGTGTTGTAGAGCCGTCGTGCTTAGCGGTTTCCGCATACGATATTCAAACGGCTCGCTTATGTGCACCCCTCGTAGTTACCGCTATTGACGGGGCTATTTTAGCAAGTGCCGTAAAGCTTATTTTATCCGAGCGTTTCGGCGAGGAGCGTGACGTTTATATCTCGTCAAACGGCGGTGTTAAAAAGATAAAACTCTACGAGCTTGATAGGCTTAAAAATTACGATTATTCCACTTGTTTATATCTTCCCGAGCTTGCTCTTGAGAATAAGCTTAGGTTTGATTTTGACGACCTTATGGAAATTTTAAACCGCCTCCGCGCACCTAACGGTTGCCCGTGGGATAGGGAGCAAACGGAAAAAACTATACTTAAAAACGTTGTAGAAGAGGCGTACGAACTCGTTGACGCGGTTAATCAAGAAGACGACGATATGATTATGGAAGAAACGGGTGATCTCATTTTACAATCGGCTTTTTACACCGTGTTTGGAGAAGAGGGTGCAAGGTATAACCGCCACGACGTATTAAGCGGTATTTGCTCAAAGCTAATATCCCGTCACACCCACGTTTTCGGCGGAGATAAAGCTGTAGAGGCGAGTGATGCACTTTCCGTTTGGAATAAGAACAAGATTAAGGAAAAGGGTTACGATACCGCCACAGATTACTTAAAGGCAGTTCCCACCTCAATGCCGGCGCTTATGCGTGCGGAAAAGGTCGGCAAGCGCGCCGGTAAATACGGATTTGATTTTGCCTCGTTTGAAGATGCTTTATCCAAGCTTTTTGAAGAGGTTGAAGAACTCAAGCTTGCAAAGTCTTTAAACGACGCGGACAATATAGAAAAAGAGTGCGGTGACGTTATCTTGAGCGCAGTAAACGCAGTTAGGCTTTTAGGCGTTGATGCAGAGCTTGCGCTTTCTCGTTCTGTAGATAAGTTTATAAACCGCTTTTCGCTCGTTGAAAGCGAGCTTTCAAATGAAGGGAAAAATTTAACCGACTTAACGCCCGAGGAACTTGACGGCGTTTACGAGAGTGTAAAGCAATGCAAGTAAAGAAGATAAAGATAGGCAAAATAGAAACGCAAAACAACGTGTTTTTTGCACCGCTTGCAGGGTTTTCCGATTTTGCAATGCGCGATATTTGCGCTCTTTCAGGCGCAGGGCTTTGCTTTACTGAAATGGTCAGCTGTAAGGGGTTAAAATACACGCCGGATGCATCTTCCGAATTGCTATATAAAAACCCCTCCGAAAAGATAACCGCAGTTCAAATTTTTGGGTCGGATGAAGAGGTTATGGGCGAGATAGCGCGCTCCGAGTACATAGCTCCCTTTGATATCATAGATATCAATATGGGTTGCCCCGTTCCTAAAATTTACACTAACGGCGAGGGTAGCGCACTCCTTGCCGATTTAAAGCAAGCAAGTAAGATAATTTCCTCAGTAAAAAAGAGCCAAAAGCCCGTTTCAGTGAAGATTAGGATAGGTTTAACGGAGGGTAATTTTGTCACCGAAGAATTTGCCAAGATGGCTGAAGATTCCGGTGCTGATATGCTCACCGTTCACGGCAGGGTAAGAACGGCGTATTATCAAGGCGAGGTTAATTACCGCGAGATAGCTAAAGCTAAAAACGCAGTTTCAATTCCCGTTATAGCAAACGGTGGAATATTTACTAAAGAAGACGCCGATAAAATGATTGAACAAACGGGAGCAGACGGTGTTATGGTAGCCCGTGGCGCGCTTGAAAACCCCTTGATTTTCGAGGAGATTTTGGGCGTTAAGTGCGGGTATTCCTTAAAGGAACTAATTTCAAGGCAAACCGACCTTTTAAAACAGCGCTACGGCGCTGAGCGCTCGGCGATAATGTTTAGAAAGCAAGCCGCTTATTATCTAAAGGGTGTAGAGGGCGGTAAAAAGCTCAAGGAAAAGATATTTGCATCTTCTGATATAAACGAGGTAAAAAATATACTTTTATCGGTTGAGGGATTGTAACCTTTAGGTGTAAAAGTAACTATTATAAGTATAGGTGGTTATCTATGCTTAAAATTTACACGGATAGGTCGAATACTCTTATAAACGTTGACGTTGGCGTAGCCAAAAACTTTCAAATCTCCCTTTTCGGCTTTGATGCGCTCGGAAAGGTGAGTTATAAATACGAGCTTTCGGGCTCTGAAAGTAAGCTCCCTGAGCTAAGTGCTTTTTCGAGAAAGACGGGTGGCGTCGTTATCGCAGGCGCGGTGACGGATAATTACGGAATATTAAAAAAGTCCGCCATAATCGCAGATAGGGGAAAACTTCTCGGCATTTCCGATATGGTGGTGGGCTACGACGGTAGTCTTTATCAGGGTGGCGGTAGCTACAAAGTGTATCAAACCTCGGCTTGCAAAATAGGGCTGGTCGTTGACGACGATATTAAGAATTTTGAGGCGGTTAAGTCAATGTCGCTTTGCGATGCCGACTTAATCGTTATAATATCTTCTCAGGAAGAGAAAAAAGAACATAATTTTTTAGTGAGGGCATACGCTTATCTATTCGGTGTATCCGTTTTGCTAATTACTAAAAGTAGCGTTTTAGCCTCCGATATTCACGGTGAGGTGTGCGGTAGGAGTGTAGACGTTACGTCAAATTTAATTATCCCTGTAAAACGGCAATACGTTTTAACAAAAACAAAGCGCCGTGGGGTAAAGGATTAAACTATGAAGTTAAACGTTGTATTATTAGAGCCGGAAATTCCACAAAATACTGGCAACATATCAAGAACGTGCGCAGCAACGGGCAGTTCTCTCCACATGATAAAACCCTTTGGGTTTGAACTTTCGGACAAGCATTTAAAAAGAGCAGGTCTTGATTACTGGCAGTATTTAGACGTTCACTATTACGAAAACTGGCAAGATTTTTTAGATAAAAACCAAGGCAAAGGCAATTTTTACTATATGTCTACCAAGGGTCAAAGGGTGTATAGTGACGCGCCGTTCAAAGATGGCGACTATTTAATTTTCGGCAGGGAATCTCACGGTCTTCCCGAGCCTTTACTTAAAGAAAATTACGATAAAACTTTGCGTATTCCCATGCTTGGCAATTTAAGGAGCTTAAACCTTTCAAATTCCGTTGCTTTAACTGTTTACGAGGCTCTTCGCCAAAACTCTTTCGATGGGCTTAATGAAATCGGTCACTTAACGGGTCGCCCCGACTAATTTTAATCCGCTATAAACTTGGTTATGTTTCGTTTATTGCCGTGAAGTTACTACCAAGACAACCGACAAGGTTAGTCTTGTCCGACAACTTGCCGTCGAGCCTCGCCTGCGTCGCAACGCGCAAAGATTGTCAAGCGTTAACCTAAAGGTAAACGCTAGGACAAAAAAGCGGTTGCTCCTCTTTCCCAAAATTCTTTTTATACTAAAAACAATTTCGGGAGCCCTCTTTATTGTTTCTAACGGCTTAATGGTTCTATTAAACTTTTTTTAAAAAATAAGGATTAAATCAATTACAACAATTAAAAAAACGGTGGAATTTTCCACCGTTTTTTTATTTTCTATCAACAAGTTCGTCAAGAGTTATATCAAAATAATTTGCAATAGTAATTAACTGATTTATCGAGGGTTCGGTATATCCCGTCTCCCAATGGGAAACCGTCTTTGAAGAAACGTTTAATATATCCGCAAGTTTTTTTTGGTCTAAATTTTGCGCTGTGCGTAAATTCTTAAGGTTTTTAGAAAAACTCATATTGTATACCCCTAACAATAGTTTATCAAAAATTGAGATTTTTACTTGACAATCTCAAATATTGAGAATATACTAATTGTAAGTGTTTAGGAGGATGAATATGTATTGCAAAAATTGCGGAAAAAAGCTTAACGATGGTGACGTTCATTGCATAAATTGTGGTTGCGAAGTTGAACAAACTGGTTCGATTCAATACGTGAAAGAAGTAACTGAATTTGACGGAGAAGAAAAAACTGGCACGGGTGTTATATGTGCGATATTTTTAGGTATACTCGGTTTAATAATCGGATTTATGTATCCCGCATCGACTATAGAGAGAAAGACTTTTTTGAGAGGTTGGGGTATAGCGTATGCTATTAGTAGAGTAATTTTAGTATTAATAGGTTTTGTAGGATGTTGTGTGATGTTTGACTATTACATAGATTACTTTGAAAGATTTGCGAGAGCAATACTATAAAGACTAAACGGTGGAATTTCCACCGTTTTTTAATATAAAACGTTTGCATTATTTATACTAAATTTGGTATAATAATCGTGCTTATTATGAAAAAGACAATCACTTATCTACTTGCTATTTTAATTTTAATAACGTCGATTTTTTCGTTTAGTGGATGCATTCATACTCCTAATTATACGATTGAAACGGTGTTGCCCACTTGCACTCAAAGAGGTTACGATATATACACTTGCTCTTGCGGTAGGGTGAAAAAGACTAATTACGTTAAGGCTTTAGGGCACGCTTTTGGAGAATACTTTTTCAATGATGATGCGGAGTGTGAGATGGACGGGACTGAAACTGCCGTTTGCCTTAGAGAAGGATGCTTGGCTAAAAGAACAAAAACTAAGCCAAACACGGCTCTATCTCATTCTTTTACTCAGTACCTTTCCGATAAAAATGCGACTGAGACTGAAGACGGAACTGAAACTGCCGTTTGCGATAGATTAAACTGTAGTAAAACGGATACTAAAGTTGAGATAGATTCTGCTTTTTACAAAGAGCCAAGTTACGAGCCTTTGTATAGTTTTGGCGTTTTGTCAGACGTTCATTTAAAGGACACAAATTACGGCTTTGATGAAACTTACTCTCTAACGGATTATCAGAGGGCTTTAACTTATTATTACGAGAATGGTGCGGATTTCGTATCGGTTGCAGGAGATATTGTTGCAAACAATAGGTCGGCTTACGAACCCGAGAATGAAAGCGCTATGAGTGAGTGGGTAAGCGAGTTACAAATTTACTCTGATTATAACGAGCGTTATTTTACAAATAAGCCCGTATATACAATTGCTGGAAATCACGATGCAACGGTATATGGGCACATGAACGGCAGTAACGGGTTGGCTGAAACCGTCACCGTTTACGGTGACGGAAATATGAAAGCCGAAGAGGTGTGGAAAGATATTATAGGCACGGATCTTAATTTTGTTGTAGAGCATAATGGTGACGTGTTTATTTACTTTTCAATGTACTACTGGAATTACGTTAATTTTTGCCGTGATCAAAGCGATATGAATAAAATGGGCGCAACTGGAATATCCGATATCGACTGGATACGCGCTCAACTTGAAAAGTACAAAAATGAAAGAGTTTTTCTCTTCTTTCATTTGCTCTTGCCAAATACGTTTGATTTAGGTAGCGGTTTGCATATAACCGAGCCTATACCTGCAGGCAGATCAAACGATATGAAACAACTTATATTAAATTATCCTAACGTTATATGGTTTTCAGGTCATTCCCATCACACCTTGGAATACGAAGGGGAGGAGGGATACGACACACCTAATCTTTATCAATTTGAAAATTCAATGACTATGGTTCACGTTCCGTCTTGCGCTTATCTTAGAGATGAAGGGGGCAACAGCATAAACGGAGGCTCTCAAGGAATTTGGGTGGACGTTTACGAATATAAAGTCGTTATTAAGGGAATAGACTTTACCGTCGGTGACGGAGGGGAGTTATTGCCAAAGGTAAATTACGTAATAAGTACTATATTATACGATTAATTAAACGGTGGAATTTTCCACCGTTTTTTATTGAGTAAAAATCATAAAATTTTAAACGTATAAGTATATTACTTATATGTACGCATTGCAATATATATTTTTAACACTCGGCGGTATTACTTTTTTCTTGCTCGGCTTAAAGTTTATGAGTGATAATATGGAAAAACTCACAGGGGCAAAAATGGAAAGGGTTTTAAGAACCTTTACCAAGAACAGATGTGCGGGGGTTTTGACGGGCGCTGTGTCTACCGCGCTCATTCAGTCAAGCATAGCAACTAACGTTATCCTCGTGGGGTTCGTGGGTAGTGGAATTCTTTCATTCTACTCAGCATCTGCAGTCGTGATGGGTGCAAATATAGGAACTACCATTACGGCACAGCTCGTAGCGCTGTCAGGAAGTTCTGCGTTTGATATAACCGCGTTTGGTGGCGTTATTGCGTTTATAGGCTTTATTTTTTCATTTTTTAAAAATGAAAAGGTAAATTTGCTCGGCGGTGTTATGGCGGGTTTTGGAATGCTCTTTTTTGGGCTGAACGTGATTAGTGACAGCGTTGCCTATTTTAAAAACTTCGAGTCGTTTAGGGATATTTTCACCGTAAAAAACCACCTATTGCTCCTTTTAAACGGCATAGTTATAACCGCTATAATTCAAAGTTCTTCCGCCGTTACTAGCGTTATGATAATACTTGCATCTAACGGGCTTTTAACGTTTGAAAGCAGTATGTTTTTAATACTCGGATCGAACGTTGGCACTTGTCTTTGCGTAATACTTTCCGCCATGAATAAGCCGGTTGACGCTCGCCGTTCGGCGTTTTTCAACATCTTCTTTAACTCGATAGGTGTGGCGATATTGTTTTTGCCACTTTCGCTATTCAGCGGTGAGATTGCTACTGCTTTTTATAAATTTTCAGGCGGAATAGAGCGTCAAATAGCGAATTTTCACACTTTGTTTAACTTGTTTGTAACTATAATTTTACTTCCCGTTTTAAAACCCGTTACAAAGCTCGTGTGCCTTATCGTTAAAGACGATAAGCGCGAAAAAGTGAAAAAACCGAGAGTTAAGAGGCTAAAAGTTGTTAAAACGTAGTTATTTGTTTGACAAGGCGTTAAAAAAGGGCTAAAATGTTAATAGTAAATTTTGAAGGAGTTATTCTATGAATAAATTAACTGTTAAAGACATTGACGTTAAAGGCAAGAGATGCCTTGTCAGAGTAGATTTCAACGTTCCTATGAAGGACGGCGTTATTACTGACGAAAACAGAATTAACGGAGCTCTTCCCACCATCAAATACCTTATGGATAACGGTGCAAAGGTTATTCTTTGCTCACACATGGGTAAGCCCCACAACATCTTCAACGAGAAGATTAAACTTAACAAAAAAGAAAAGAAGGCTGTTGAGGCTCTTCCCGAAGAAGAGAGAGCAGCAGCAACCGCTGAATATATCGAAAAGGCTAAAAAGGATATCAAGAAATTCACCTTAAAGCCGGTAGCGGACAGGCTTAACGAAATTCTCGGTGGCAAAGTAACTTTTGCAACCGATACTGTTGGAGCTGACGCTTGCGCTAAGGTTGCCGCACTCAAAGAGGGTGAGGTTTTAATTCTTGAAAACACTCGTTTTGACGCAGGTGAAGAGGGTAAGGACTTAGAGTTCTGCAAAAAGCTCGCCGCTTTTGCTGACGTTTACGTTAACGACGCGTTCGGTACTGCTCATCGTTCACACGCATCTACCGCTGCAATCGTTGAATACGGCCTTGTAAAGACTGCAGTTTGCGGTTTCCTTATCGAAAAGGAACTCTCCGTTATGGCTGACTCTTTAGAAAACCCCGTTAGACCTTTCGTAGCAGTATTAGGCGGTGCTAAGGTTGCTGATAAATTAAACGTTATTTCCAACCTTCTTGAAAAGTGCGATACCTTAATCGTTGGCGGTGGTATGGCATACACCTTCTTAAAGGCAAAGGGTTATGAAGTTGGTACGTCACTCGTTGACCTTGAAAAGATTGATTACTGCAACGAAATGATTGCTAAAGCTGAAAAGCTTGGCAAAGAACTCGTTCTTCCTATCGATACCACTATCGCTAAAGAATTCCCCAACCCCATCGATGCTGAAATCGAGGTTTCCGTTGTTGATAGCGACAAGATTCCCGCTGATATGATGGGTCTTGACATCGGCGATAAGACTATGGAACTTTTCGCAAGCAAGGTAAAGAGCGCAAAGACTGTTATTTGGAACGGACCTATGGGCGTATTTGAAAACCCCACTTTAGCAAAAGGTACTATTGCTGTTGCTAAGGCTATGGCTGAGGCTGAGGGCGCAACTACCATTATCGGTGGTGGTGATAGCGCTGCCGCTGTTGCACAGCTCGGCTTTGCTGATAAGATGAGCCACATTTCTACCGGTGGCGGTGCGTCCCTTGAACTTTTCGAAGGTAAAGTTTTACCGGGTATTGCATGCCTTAACGAAAAAGACTAATTAAGATAGTTCTATCACACCTGCGTCTAACTAAGATTATGCCTGAAACGTGGCGCAATACATTGTTAAAGCCACTTGGCAAGACAAAGAGTATTGCCATCGGGCTTTGCCTTGTCTTCCACCGCGTTTGATGCATTTTCTTTAAATCAGCCGTAAATTGTGACAGAGCCTAAAAGATAAAATTTTTGGAGATAAAATAATGAGAAAAGCTATTATTGCAGGTAACTGGAAAATGAACCTTACTCCCTCTCAGGGCGTAGCACTTGTAAACGAACTTAAGCCCTTAGTAAAAGATGCTGACTGTGACGTTGTTGTTTGCGTTCCCGCAACTGACATTTATGCAGTAGGCGAGGCACTCAAGGGTTCTAACATTAAACTCGGCGCTGAAAACGTTCACTTTGCAGATAACGGCGCGTTCACCGGTGAAATTTCTGCTGACATGCTCTTAGAGCTCGGCGTTGAATACGTTATTATCGGTCACAGCGAGAGAAGACAGTACTTTGCTGAAACTGACGAAACCGTTAACAAGAGAACTTTACAGGCATTAAAGAAGGGTCTTATCCCCATCGTTTGCGTTGGTGAAACCTTAGAAGAAAGAGAAACTGGCAAGACTGAAGACGTGTTAAAGCGTCAAATCGTTGAGGGCTTAAAGGGTGTTGAAGACCTTACTAAGCTCGTTATCGCATACGAGCCCGTTTGGGCTATCGGTACTGGTAAAACTGCTACCAGCGAGCAAGCTAACGAAACTATCGGCTACATTAGAAAAGTTCTTGCTGAAACCTTCTGCGAGGTATGCGCAAGCAAGGTTAGAATTCAGTACGGCGGTTCTATGAAACCGGGTAACGCTAAAGAGCTTATGGCTATGGAAGAAATCGACGGTGGTCTTATCGGCGGTGCAGCTCTTAAAGCGGCTGATTTCTCGGCGATTGTAAACTACAACAAATAATTTTTAATCCGTTATAAACGGCGCAATACTGCGTTACTGTCAAGTCGTTGCACTAACAATGACCAAAAAGGTCTATTGTTATCGCCCCGCCTTGCCGAGCCTTGTCTTGCTTGTTTCTAACGTCTTAAAACAGTTTATCAAACTTGCAACTAACGTCACGTTGTTCAAGAATTAGAGTTTACAACTAAAATATTACAATAAAAAACGTATTTAACCACTCTTTGAGTGGTTAAACTTTTGGAGAATTTATGAAAACAAGACCTGTTGTCTTAATTATAATGGACGGTTACGGTTTAGCAGGTAACGAGTTCGGCAACGCTATTACCTTAGCAAACGCCGGCGTTATCGAAAATCTTAAAAACGAATATCCTTACACCACGCTTGGTGCAAGTGGTATGGACGTTGGTCTTCCCGACGGGCAGATGGGTAACAGCGAGGTTGGCCATCTCAATATGGGTGCAGGCCGTATCGTTTACCAGGATTTAACTCGTATCACTAAAGAAATTCAAGACGGAACGTTCTTTGAGAACGCCGAGCTTATTTCAGCTATTGACAATGCGCTCAATAACGGCAAGAGCTTGCATTTATACGGACTTTTATCAACCGGTGGCGTTCACAGCCACATAACTCATCTTTTTGCGCTCTTAAAAATGTGCAAGATGAAGGGGCTTGAAAAAGTTTACGTTCATTGTTTCCTTGACGGGCGTGACGTTGCACCTACCAGCGGTGCTGACTTTATTAAAGACTTGCAAGAAGAAATCAACTCTATCGGTGTTGGTAAAATCGCATCGGTTTGCGGTAGATACTACGCTATGGATAGAGATAACCGTTGGGATAGAGTAGAAAAGGCATACGATATGCTCACTTTAGGTGCTGGCGAAAAGGCGCTTTGCCCCGAAACCGCTGTTAGAGAGAGCTATGCAAACGGCGTAACCGACGAGTTTGTTCTTCCTACAAACGTAGTTGATGAAAGCGGTAAGCCCGTAGGGCTTATTGAAAAGGGCGATAGTATAATTTTCTTTAACTTCCGCCCCGATAGAGCGAGGGAAATCACTCGCGCGTTCACCGTAGAGAGCTTTGACGGTTTTGAGAGAAAAACCGGCTATCTCGCTCCTTGCTACGTAGGTTTTTCTACTTATGATGCAACTTTTGAAAACGTTGCGGTTGCGTTCAAAAAGATAAAACTCACCAACACCTTAGGTAAATTTTTATCCGATAAGGGATATACTCAGCTTAGAATTGCTGAAACTGAAAAGTACGCTCACGTAACCTTCTTCTTTAACGGTGGCGTTGAGGCTCCTGAAAAGAACGAGCAAAGAGATTTAATTGCGTCCCCCAAGGTTGCAACGTATGATCTCCAGCCTGAGATGAGCGCGCCCGAAGTTACCGAAAAGGTTATTGAAGAGCTTAGCTCAGATAAGTTTGACGTTGTTATTTTAAACTACGCTAACTGCGATATGGTTGGTCACACCGGCGTTCAAGATGCAGCAGTAAAAGCGGTTAAAACGGTTGAAGAAAGCGTTAAAGCCGTAGTTGACAAGGTTCTTGAAAAGGGTGGTAGCGTACTTATTACTGCAGACCACGGCAACGCTGATAGAATGTTTGAGGACGAAAAGGGTGAAAAGCCCTTTACCGCTCACACCACCAACCCCGTTCCCTTTATCTTGGTATCTAACCTTTATAAAGGTGCAACTCTTCGCGATGGTGGTTGTTTAGCTGATATTGCACCCACTATGCTTGAGATAATGGGTGAGGAAAAACCCGTAGAAATGACAGGCGTTTCTTTAATAAAAAAATAATACGCAAAAAAAGTTGTAAAAATAAAAAAGATGTGCTATAATGCATTAGTAACAACAAAAAAGCGTTTTGTAGGTGAATTATGTTAAATTTATTAGCAATTTCTTACGGTACTTATAAAGTACTCAGCATTATATGTTTAATAGTATCCGTTTTGGTATCTCTTTTTGTAATTGCAGTAGTAATTATGCAACCGGGCAACTCTAACGGCATAGGCGCCGTTAACGGTCAGTCCGAAACTTTCTATGGCAAGAACAAGAACAAAACCTTGGAAAGCAAGATGAAAAAGCTTACCGTTATTTCCGTCATCATTTTGGCGGTTTGTATGATTTTGTTCTACGTATTGCATTTGATTAAAGGTATTTAATAAGAGAGAAAAGGGGCGTGTACTATGCGCCCCTTATTTTTTTAATCCGTTATTTGCTACGTTATACTATGTTACTGCGACTTTTTAACACTTCGTTGACCAAAGAGGTCTAACTCAGCGTTAAAAAATCTTGTGCCTCGTCTAACTTGCAACTAACGTCTTAAAACATCGCTTTGTATAAGCCTATTATGCTTATCTTAAATTTTAATCCGTTATTTGCTACGTTATACTATGTTCTGCTCCGCTTTGCTCACTCGTGTACAACAAGTCCTCCTATCGCAAATGCTCTAATAAACTTTCAAAAATAATAAAACATCCACTTTATATAAGCACGTAATTTTTTTACACTACATATGATTATTAAAGATTATTTACTTGAAAAATTTAATAGTGGCGAGGCTGAAGGGCTTGGGCTTAAGCGTTTGTGCGAACTTATGGGCGCAAAATCTCGCTTTGAAAAAAATACCGTAATCGAGGCTGTTTACGCGCTTGAAAAGGAAGGCCGTATCGTTTATGATAACGGGCGTTTTATCCTGTTTGAAAACAGCGGGCTTTTAAAGGGAACGCTAAAGGGCAACGAGCGTGGCTTTGCATTCGTTATAACCGATAATGGCGATTATTTTATTCCTCCTAAATGCCTTGGAGGAGCACTTAACGGCGATACCGTAATTATCAAAAAGCAGTTATCTTCAAGAGGGTCAACCGACGAGGCAAAAGTAGTCCAAATCTTAGAGCGAGGAACTAAAAAGGTAGTTGGCACGTTCGATGGTGAAAACGGCTACGGCTTTGTAATTTCAGACGATAGGAATTTTTCAGTTGACGTGTATGTTTCGCAAAAGAACACCAAAGGCGCAAAGTCAGGCGATAAGGTGGTTGCTTTAATTACCGACTATCCTGAAAAATCTCGCAACCCCGAGGGTAAGATTGTAGAAATTCTCGGCAAAAGGTTTGATTTAAAGGCGGAAGAACTATCCATTATCAAAGCATACGATTATCCCCTTGATTTTCCCGAAAAGGTAAATGCCGAGCTTGATAAAATACCCACTTGCGTTTCTGAGGAAGATAAAAAAGGCAGGGTAGATTTCACCTCAGATTTAATCGTTACGATAGACGGGGAGGACTCGCGTGATTTCGACGATGCAGTTTCCGTTAAAAAAACCAAAAACGGCTTTGAGCTTGGCGTTCATATAGCTGACGTCTCTCACTACGTAAAATTTTATTCCGAGATAGGCAAAGAGGCGTTAAGCCGTTCAACGAGCGTGTATTTTCCCGAGCGCGTTATTCCCATGCTACCAAAAAAGCTTTCCAACGGCATTTGTTCGCTCAACGAGGGAGTTGATAGGCTCACGCTATCGCTCGTTATGCAAATAGATTTTAGCGGTGAAGTAAGAAGTTTTGACGTTGTTAACGGAGTTATTCGTTCCAAAAAGCGCATGACCTATACTGCCGTTCAAAGCATTTTAGATGGAAACGTAGTTGAGGGTTACGAGGAGTTCGTGCCCTTGATTAAGGATATGAATTCTTTAAAAGAGGTTTTATCCAAAAAGCGAACGGCAAGAGGCAATATAGATTTATCCGTAAAAGAAAGCCATATAACCGTTGACGAAAAGAAAAATATTACCGTTGAGCCGAGGCGTAGTGCAGAGGCGTACAAGATAATCGAAGAGTTTATGATTATCGCGAACGAAACGATTGCCGAATACGTTTTCTATACCGAAATGCCCTTTATCTACCGCGTTCACGAAAAGCCGTCGGCTGAAAAGGTTGAGGGGTTTAAAACTTTTTTAAAGGTGCTTGGAATAAACGTGAAGTGGAATGCCGATACCTGTCACCCAAAAGACTATCAAACTCTCCTTGAAACTCTTAAGGGAAAGCCTCTTTTCAACGTTGTAAACAAGGTTATGCTCCGTTCTATGCAAAAGGCTAAATACACGTCTGAAAACCTTGGTCACTTTGGTCTTTCGAGTAAGTGTTATTGCCACTTTACCTCGCCTATAAGGCGTTTTCCCGACCTTGTAGTCCATGCAATCATAAAAGAAATATTAAACGGGGGAGACGTTGTAAAAAGGTTTGCCTCCTTCGTTACCGAGGCAAGTAATATCTCTTCCACCAACGAAAAGCGCGCCGATGAGGCTGAGCGCACGATGGATGAGTTATATAAGTGCCGTTATATGAAAAAACATATCGGCGAGATTTATCCTGCAATAATCAGCGGAGTTACTAATCACGGCGTTTTCGTAGAGCTTGAAAACACGGTTGAGGGTATGGTAAAGATAGAAAACCTACCTCGTGGGCATTATGAGCTTGACGCGTCCTCTTACACCTTGCGTTCCGGCAAAACCTCTTATACTTTGGGCGAGGAGGTAACCGTAAAGGTTTTAGGTGTTGATAGCCGAGCGCGCAAAGTAGATATGTTCATTATTTGCAAAGGCGCGCTTGTTTAAGAAAAAAACAATTGATAAAACGGAAATATTTTGATAAAATAATAATACTATGAAATTGATAGCGGAAAATAGGCAAGCCCGCCACGAATACTTTATAGAAGATACTTATCCTTGTGGTATCGTTTTAGAGGGTTCGGAAGTAAAATCAATAAGAGCGGGCAATATAAATTTGAAAGACAGTTTTTGTCTTATCGCACACGGCGAGGTGTTTGTTAAAAACATGCATATAGCCGTATACGATAAGTCGGGCGCGTACAACACCAAAAACAGTAAGCGCGATAGAAAACTGCTCCTTCGCCGTGCCGAAATTAACAAACTTGTTGGCAAGGTTCAAGAAAAGGGTTACTCCCTTATTCCGCTCGAGGTTTATTTTGAGGGTAGTTTGTGCAAGGTTAAAATGGGGCTTTGCAAAGGTAAACACACCTATGATAAAAAGGAGACCATTAAGCAAAGAGATATTAAGCGCTCAACCGAAAGGGAGCTGAAAAATTACATCTAAAGGCTTTTAGCCTTTAATATGGGGATGTACCGGATTTGATTATACGGTGAGGCATACGTAAGCGTACCGAAGAGCTCATCTTCGTTAAAAGGGGCAATTTAAATTTAAATGCAGACAATAATCGTTTAGCATTCGCTGCTTAATCTAAGCAGTTGCCGAGCAAGGTTTACCGTCGGGCTTTGTAAGGTATCATTTTTAGGCGGGACGTTATTTTAGATTTTTGTTGCGGTTTAACTTAACTATTTAGTAACACACGGCATTGCAGGTTTGTCAGTCGAAATACAATGCAAGGGATTAAAGGCTGAATACGTACGTAGAAAGCGGTGAATATCCGTGTAAGACGCGGGTTCGACTCCCGCCATCTCCACCAACGGATAGACGCCCCCAAAGGCGTCTTTTTTCGTTGGTGGAGATGGCGGAGGAGAACCTTGGTTCGTTGCAAGCGAACGCAGTAAGCGTCGCTTTGCCGAGGGTTCCATACGGAGTAGGGTTTCGGCAAACTCCCGCCTAAAAAATTAAATCTGTGATATAATTTTTTACATTATCTATTTGACGCCCCAAAAGGCGTCTTTTTTCGTTGGTGGAGATGGCGGAGGAGAACCTTGGTTCGTTGCAAGCGAACGCAGTAAGCGTCGCTTTGCCGAGGGTTTTTATACGTAGTAGATTTTTTGCAAACTCCCGTTGGTTTTTCACTTAAACGCAATTTTTGTGCACAAATCAAACTTCTGCTCAATAAAAAATTTTTAAACTAACAAAATGTGAAAACTGTGTGAAAAACGATTGACAATTTAAAATTCGAGGGGTATATTAAATTGTACGTAACGAGAACGCATTTGGTAGAGTTACGCAATGTTTAAATAATAGATAAATAAGCAAAATAAGTACAAATGGAGAATTATTATGACTTTTAAAGATTGGCTTTTCAGTAATCATCCCGAAGGGGATAGTTATAGCGGGCAATGGCAATTTCCACACATATTTACGTTGTGTTTAAGTATCGCTATTATTTTAACTCTTACGTTTTTGTTCAAAAACAAGAATGAGAAAACGCGCAGTAGCGTTGTGAGAATACTTAGTGCATGTATTCTATTTTTCGAGCTTGCACGCCGTATAATCAATATTACAAAGGGTGAGATTGTTGACTTCCACTCCTTCTTATACGTTTTAGTTCCAAGACCGTGGTGTGCAATTTCCTGTTGGTTATTGATAATTTCAGGAATATTCAATAAGAAATCTCTTTGGAATTTTTCCGCTATCAACGCTTTGCTTTGCGCGGTAATTTTCTTTGCATATCCGTCCGCTGGTTTTAACGACAAGCATATCTTATTTGAAAACTTGTATTCTATAACAACGCACGCGTTATTGCTCATTACCTCGATAACTATCCTTACTTTAAAGATAGGCGATTTCCGTTATAAGAGGGAAACTTTTAAAGACGGCTTTATGAAAGAACTCATCATGCTCGCTGTAATATTTGTGTACGCGGTAGTGGAGTTATTGTTAGACCTTTCTTCCGACCCGTTGTATTTTATGCCTATCGAAGGCAACGAAGTAAAAGAAATTTTAGGTTTAGGTAGCGTTGCGTACGTTATTCTTTACACGGTATTTTTATGCGTTTGGATTAACGCGTTCTATCTTATTCCTATGCTTAAAAATAAACTCAGCAAAAAGAAATAAAATCAAATATAGACAAAAAACGGCTTGTAAAAGTCGTTTTTTTATTGCAATAAAAATAGTTTATGATAAAATGAGAATATGAAAACTTATTTTGATAAAAAAAATAACTTAATAGTTTACGAATATCATTTTAAAGCAAAGGGCGTAAAGCAGAAGGTCATATATCAGTTTTCAGACGTGCACTTAACTGAGTATGATGAATTTTCTCAAGATGGCGAAAGGGCGTTTGCCATCTATCAAGCTCCGCGCTGGGAAAATATGAGGAAGTATTACGCTAACGCTTATAAAGAGCCGTATGGCGATGCTCAGCAAATTCCACCGCTTGAACATTTAAAAAATCTCATATCGTTATCTAAAGAGGGCGATGCGGTGATAATGGCTGGCGATATTTTAGACGTTACGTCAGGCGCTAATTTACGCGCGCTTAACAGTGCCGTAAAATCGCTTGACAAGCCGTATGTTTACGTGTGCGGTAATCACGAGCCAAGTGGAGAACTCCCCGAGGGGTTTATTGCAAAAAATCCCACGCAAAAAATTGACCTTGGCGACCTTTTAATTTTAGGCTTTAACAATGAAGAACGCATAATTACAAAATCTCAGCTTGAGTTTTTAAAGGAAAATCTAAGTCTTAACAAGAATGTTATAGTTGCAATGCACGTTCCTATTTTGTGTGATAGCAACCGCCAAAAAGTTGAAAAATTAGGTGAGTATTTTCGTCTAAACAACGATAATTCCACCGCTGAAACCCTTGAGTTTATTGATGTAATCAATAAAAATAGCGATACTGTAATAATGGTTACGTGCGGACACTTGCATTTTAACCTTGAGAGTAGTTTAGATAGCGGTATTCCGCAAGTTATTTCTTCGCAAGGTATAACAGGTAGTATTAATAAATACGTAATAGGTGAAGTTTATGAGTAAAAAAAAGAAACTTTTTATAGTTATAACGGCTGTTTTAATACTTTGTATTATAGCTTTCTTAGTAGTGCTGTTTGTAAAAATAATTCCCGAATATAGAGAGCGTGAAGATCATAAACAAGCAGTTAAGCAATATCGAGATGCAAAGTTTGCCGTGTACGAGCGTGAAAACGAGGAATTTGATGATTACGAGGTCGACGTTGCTTTTTTAGGCGATAGTCTAACTGATATGTGCGACGTTAATAAGTATTATCCGGAATTTGTAACGTCAAATCGCGGTATAGGTGGTGATACTACTTTTGACGTGGAAAACCGCCTCGAACTTTCCGTTTACGATTTAAAGCCTAAAGTTATAGTTATGCTAATAGGCGCTAACAACATTGAAAGTATGTTTGATAATTATGAAAACCTTTTAAAAGGTTTTAAACAAAACTTACCGCAAACGAAAATTGTTCTTTGCTCCTTATCCGCTATGGGTGGGGAGCTTTGGGGTAGTAGAAATCAAATTGCGTGTTACAACAACGTGAGAATAAAAAAATACGCCGCCGAATACGGCTATGAGTTCGTTGACCTTTTTACTCCGCTATTTAATGAAAAAACGGGCGAGGTATACGACGGGCTGACGATAGATGGTGGCCACTTTACACACGAGGGATATCTTTTAGTAGTAGAACAGATAAAGCCTGTATTAAAGCGTTTATTAAACGTTTGAGAAAACGCCCGTCGGGGCGTTTTCGATTGACAAAAATTACAAGTTTTTGTATAGTATATCCGTTATGACTAAACAAATGCAAAAGACTCAAAATTTAAACATAGGTATAAAGTCCTTTTTGATTGCAATTATCGTAATATTTGCGCTAATGGTTGCAACGTACGTGTTAACGCTCGTGATCCCTGCAGGCGCGTATAACCGCATAGTTGATAAAAATGGCAATACCGTTATAGATACAGCAGGCGGTTTTACCTTTATCGAAGGTGGAATTCCCTTTTGGAAATGGCTTTTATCTCCCGTTTTAGTGCTTGGCGCAAGCGGTAGCGGTGCACTCATTGCCGTGATTGCTTTCCTCCTCGTAATAGGCGGAATATTTACCGCGCTTGACAAATGTGGGCTTATAAGCTATATGCTTTCCCGCCTTACCGCACGATTTTATAAAGTTCGCTATAGGCTTATGGCGATAATCATTTTATTCTTTATGGCGCTTGGCGCAATGGTCGGTTCGTTTGAAGAGTGTGTACCGCTCGTTCCTATTGTCGTAGCACTCTCAATTAGTTTAGGTTGGAATGCGCTCACCGGTATAGGTATGAGTTTGCTTGCCGTTGGCTGTGGTTTTGCCTCGGGTATATGCAACCCGTTTACCGTAGGCGTTGCGCAACAGCTTGCATCGCTACCTATGTTCTCGGGCGTATGGTTGAGAATTTTATCCTTTGTTCTCATTTATTTTTTACTTTTCGGCTTTGTATATTTGCACGCTAAAAAGGTTGAAAAACCCGTTTTAGAAACCGAGGAGTTTTCGGCGTTTGAAAGAAACGTTAAAATGGATAAGGCAACCGTAGTTTTCGTTTCGGTGTTAGGCGTTGGAATATGCGCTGTTTTATGTTCTGGCTTTATTCCTGCAATTCAAGATTACACTATGATAATAGTTGCGGTAATGTTCTTAGTTGCAGGCGTTAGTTCAACTTTGATATCGGGAATGACGGCAAAGGAACTTGGAAAGAGTTTCATAAAAGGCGTAAGTAGCATTTTACCAGCCGTATTAATGATAATGATGGCGTCTTCTATCAAATACACTATGGAAGAGGCTGGTATTTTAGATACCGTTTTATACGGCGTTGTAAAGCTTGCAAGCGTTATGCCTAAATGGGCGGTGGTACTGCTTATCTATCTTCTCGTTTTGGTGATGAACTTCTTTATCCCGTCAGGCTCGGCAAAGGCGTTTATGCTTATACCTATAATCGTTCCCATTGCAAGCATATTCGGCATATCTTCTCAACTTAGCATCGTTGCGTTTGCGTTTGGCGATGGCTTTTCAAACGTGTTCTATCCAACGAACTCAGCTCTTCTTATAAGCTTGGGGCTTGTAAACGTAAGTTATGGCTCGTGGTTTAAGTATTGCTGGAAGTTCCAGCTCGCAAATTTAATATTAACCTCGCTCATACTTTTATTCGGTTTATGGGTAGGGTATTGATAAAACGCTCGGAAGGGCGTTTTTTATTATTTATTTGAGATTATCTCGTTACTTGTGTTGACAATAAAAATTCAAAGTTGTAAAATAGACGTGTATAGACTTACGTATTTATTATAAATACGTCAAAATTCATATTTTAAGGAGAAATTAAATGGCAACTGTTGTAATAATGCCCCGTCAAGGGCAGAGCGTAGAAAGCTGTGTTATAACCTCTTTTCAAAAGAAAGTTGGCGATACCGTTGAAAAGGGCGAGGTTTTATTCTCGTATGAAACGGACAAGTCGTCCTTTGACGAACCCGCTCCCGTTTCCGGCAAAATCTTAGCAATCTTTAGAGAGGAGGGAGATGACGTTCCCTGCCTTGAAAACGTTTTAGTTATAGGTAACGATGGCGAAGATTTTTCCGAGTTCGTTCCCAAGGCTGAAGAGGATAGTGCTCCTGCACCCGAGGCAAAGGCTGAGGAAAAGGTAGAGGTTAAGGTTGAAGAAAAGGTAGAGGCTGTAGCATCTTCTATTCAGGCAACCTCCATTTCGCCAAGAGCAAGGCTTTTAGCTGACAAGACTAACGCTGATTTATTAAAGGCAGTTCCCACCGGTCCTAACGGTAGAATAATTGAAAGAGACGTGCAAAAGCTCGTAGATATGGGCTTAACCGTTTCCTCCGCTGCTAAGGAAGGTTATACCGAGAGCGTTGAGGGCTCCGGCATCAACGGCAAGGTTATGCTTAGTGACCTCAATAAGCCTGCAAGCGCGCCCGTATCCGCAACCTCTGCTCCCGAATGCGATTATGAAGACGTTAAACTTCCCAACGTTAGAAAGGTTATTGCAAAATCAATGCACGCATCTCTTTCTACTATGGCTCAGCTTACGCTTAACGCATCGTTTGACGCGACTAAGCTCCAAGCTATGCGCGCGTCCTTAAAGGCAGGTGCTGAGGCGCTCGGTCTTAACAACATAACCTTAAACGATATGGTATTGTACGCCGTTTCAAGAGTGCTTAAAAATCACAAGGATTTAAACGCTCACTATCTTGACGATAAGATGAGATATTTTAATTCCGTTCACTTAGGCGTTGCAGTTGATACTGAAAGAGGATTGCTCGTTCCCACCGTGTTTAATGCTGACAAGCTTTCGCTCAATGAAATGTCTATCGCAGCAAAGGCGGTTATTAAAGACGCGCAGAGCGGAAAAATCAACCCTGACTTATTAAAGGGTGCGTCCTTTACCGTAACTAACCTCGGTTCTTTGGGCGTTGAATCTTTCACTCCCGTTATCAATCCTCCGCAGACTGCAATACTTGGCGTATGTACGATTACTCGCCGTGTAAAACAGGTAAACGGGGTTGACGTGTTCTATCCTGCAATGGGCTTATCTTTAACGTTCGACCACAGAGCGCTTGACGGTGCTCCTGCAGCAAGGTTCTTAAAAGACGTATGCTTTGCACTTGAAAACTTTGACTTATTGCTCACTAAGTAAGGAGATATAAAATGTACGATTTAATTATTTTAGGTGGCGGTCCTGCCGGTTATAACGCAGCGGATCACGCAGGTCATGCAGGTCTTAAAACCTTAGTTATTGAAGAGAGAGCGCTCGGTGGCGTATGCTTAAACGAAGGTTGCGTTCCTACCAAAACTCTTTTGTACTCGGCAAAAATTTACGATTACGCAAAGCACTCGGCTGATTACGGC
>JAFQEV010000058.1 GCA_017398825.1 Clostridia bacterium | reverse complement strand
TTGAAGACTACAAGGTTGATAGGTCAGGTGTGGAAGCGCAGTAATGTGTGTAGCTAACTGATACTAATAGGTCGAGGGCTTATTCTCATTAAAAATGAGAAAAGCTTATACAGTATAATCTTGAACGAACACAAAAAATACATTTGTATTAGCTTTGTTCTTAACTGCTATGTAGTTGTGAATTTACGCGGGGCGAGTAATTACAATTCAAGCCTTGATTTTGAATTGATAATTTTAGCTTATACGTCGTTAAAAACCTTGATAATAGGGTTCACTATTATCTGCGGTCTTTGCCTTGTCTAACCAAAAATTCTCTAACTCAAAATTGCTATGCACCTTTAAGAGTGAAGATTTGAGTAGATTTTGGTAAAGGACTGCGCAGACGTATTAAACATACGTCAAACTGGAATTTGCCGAAAGATGCTTAAATATTTGCGCTTAAAGGCAAGGGGTGAGTTGTAATTGCTCGCCCAGTAAATACGCTGTATATTATCTGTCGAAAGGCAGTTATATAACCATTGCGGTGACGATAGCGTCGAGGATCCACCTGTTCTCATTCCGAACACAGAAGTTAAGCTCGATTGCGCTGAAAGTACTTGGCTGGACACGGCCTGGGAGGATAGGGAGTTGCCGCATTTCATATTCCTCGTTAGCTCAGCGGTAGAGCATCCGGCTGTTAACCGGAGGGTCGTAAGTCCGAATCTTACACGGGGAGCCAAAAAGACACAAGGTATTCACACCTTGTGTCTTTTTGCTTACTACGTAAGTTTAGATTACGGACTTACGAAGTAAGTTCGGCCGTCAAATGACGGGCTGTCTTTGATGGGGAGAGGTCAGCCAGGGTGTCCCTACGATAGTAGGGTGTGGCTGTATCTTACACGGGGAGCCAAAAAAAGAACGGTTTGATAACCGTTCTTTTTTTATGTCAAATTCGCAAGAATTTGATTATAATTCGAGCTAAAGCGAGTTATCATGTTGCGATAGCAATTATCATTTTCGCGCAAGCGAATTTGAATTATAACGAACTTGCGTTTCGCATGATAGCGATAAATCGCATTATAGTTCGCTTTGCTCACATTATAGCAACTGCGTTGCATTATGTTTTTACTTGTGATATAATAAAATTATGAAAGAAAACAAGTTATTAACGTTATCACAAGAATTTGCTGTTGAGATTATACAACTTTCACAGGAATTAAAAATAAAAAAAGAAAATTCTTTTTCTGAACAGATAAAAAGGTCTGGGACGAGCATACCTGCAAATATTGCTGAAGGAAATAATCCGCAAAGTAGAGCAGATATGATTTCTAAATTTGAAATTGCATTAAAGGAAGCAAGCGAAACTGAAAATTGGTTAACCCTTTTAAAAGACGCTAAAATTATAAACATAGAAACTTTTGAATTATTACATAAAAAAGTTGTAAAAATAAAAATTTTACTAATAAAATCTATAAAAACGTTAAAAAGCAAGGCATAAAGCCTTGTTTTTTTGTAGCCAAAGCGGGGAGTAATTTATAATTACGACCTGGACCGTAAGTCCGAATAAATACTATCAACGTGTGATGTGGCTGTATCTTACACGGGGGGCCACTTTCTATAAGTATTTTGCTTATAGATTTTTATTTTTGTTGAAGTTATATAGAGAATATAGTATAATAAAAATAAGGTGAATGAAATGAAAAATATAATGATTTTTGGTGATAGCTATTCAACCCATAAAAACGTTATACCAGAAGGATATAAGGCGTTTTATTGTGACGGTGGGAGAGAAGAAGGCCCTGCGGTTACGAATATGCGAATGGAAGATACATGGTGGCATAAGTTTATATTGTACGCTAACTATAATCTTGTACGTAACGATAGTTGGTCAGGCTCTACTATCGGGTATACGGGATATTATAATGCAGATTGTTCACAAACGTCATCATTCATTTATCGATATAGAAAATTAAAAACGAATGGTTTTTTTGAAAAAAACAAAGTGGACACGATAATTGTTTTCGGTGGAACTAACGATAGTTGGTGTGGAGCTCTGCTTGGTGATATGCAATTTTCAGATTGGGAAGAAAAAGATTTATTCAAGGTGTTGCCTGCAATTTGTTATTTCGCCTACACGTTAAAAAAAGATTTGCCCGACGTGGAGATTGTTTTTATTGTAAACACAGGATTAAAAGAAGAAATTGCAAACTGTATTGAAGCAGTAGCAAAACTCTATAAATTTAAGTCTATTCGTTTGGAAAATATCAGTAAGGAAGACGGGCATCCCACTTCTAAAGGTATGATTGAGATAAGCGAGCAAATTATAAAGGCTTTAGCATAAATGCAGGATAATAAATTGGTTTTTAGATTTATAAATAATATTAAAAGACAGCTTTTTTGTTTACTACGTTGATTATTGGACTTACGACACGAAAGCAGTAACGCAGTCAAATTCAATAAAAAAACAACCGTAACAAATACGGTTGTTTTTTAATCTTCTAAACCTAAAATATAATCTGTTGTAACTTTATAAAACTTAGACAACTTAATTAATACGTCAATAGGTAGTTGCCTTTTCCCTGTTTCGTATTGAGAATAAGTGTTTTGCTTAATATTTAAATAATCGGCTATTTGCTTTTGGGAAACGTTACTTTCTTCCCTCAATTCCTTTAACTTCATATAAATATTATATTATATCTCAACTCGAGATATTGACACATATCTCAAATTGTGATATAATCAACCTAATTACGATTAGGAGGTAAATAATGAGTACAACTGATAAAAAACAAAAAGGGTTCGTTTACTATTTTATGTCATTTATTCTTCCTGCAATAGTATCAATATTTGTTATTGTATTTGGATTTGGAATAGTTGATATAGATAGTTGCAAAGTTGAAGATGAGGATGCTCAATATGGCTATGAAAAGGCGGTAAAAGAGTTAGAAAGCGGGTTATATGTTCCAAGTTCTTTAAAAATTACGGAAGTTTATTGCTATGTTCCTATTTTGTCTGATAGAGTAGATTACGTATATAAAATTTGCTTTTCGGCAGAAAATAGATTAGGAGATAGAGTAAATGGTGTTGAATATTTTGGGTGCAAGGGTCTTGTGATTTTTTCTTATGGTGAGGACTCAAGTGAATTTGATGCTGCAAAAAGGGTAGGAAGTGAAATTAAGATAAGAAAAAACTCTGGATGTTCGTAAAACAAAAAACCGAGGATCTTAAGCGCCTCGGTTTTAATTTTTAATAAAGTTAGTTTGTTAAAAATTACTAAATGCCTTTACAAAAAAGTTAATAAGTTGTATACTTAAACTGCAAATAAAAATAACTTTTTAAGGAGTAGTAAATATGAAATTAATTATCAAAGATAATTACGATGCAATGAGTCAATGGGCTGCCGAGCATATTGCAAATGCTATCAATAGCCATAAAGAATACCGTCCGTTTATTTTAGGTCTTCCTACCGGTTCTTCCCCCCTTGGCGTTTATAGAAAGCTTATCGAAATGAATAAAGCAGGTAAAGTTACCTTTAAAAACGTTGTAACGTTCAATATGGACGAGTACGTTGGTCTTCCCAGACAGCACGACCAAAGCTACTGGTACTTTATGCACGATAATTTCTTTAATCATATCGATATCCCCGCTGAAAACGTTAACATCTTAGACGGTATGGCTAAAGACTTAGAGGCTGAGTGCCAACGTTATGAAGATAAGATTGCATCTTACGGCGGAATTGATTTATTCTTGGGCGGTAGCGGTGTTGACGGGCACATTGCATTCAACGAACCTTTCACCTCGTTAACCTCGAGAACTGGCGTTCGCGCATTGACGGAAGATACTTTAATCGTAAACTCTCGTTTCTTCGGTGGAGACGTTAATAAAGTTCCCAAAACCGCCTTATCGGTTGGCGTAGGTACGGTTTGTGACAGTAAGCAAGTACTTTTACTTATTAGTGGACACAACAAGGCTCGCGCTCTTCGCCATTGCGTTGAGGGTGGTGTTGACCACGCTTGGACTATCAGCGCATTACAACTCCACAAGGATGGTATTATCGCTTGTGATGAGGCTGCTTGCGGTGAGTTAAAGGTTGATACCTACAAATACTTCAAAGAAATTTACAAAAACGAAAAGTAATTTTAAACAGCCCACGGAAAATTCCGTGGGCTGTTTTTTTATTATAGCGGTAAAGTTCTACGCTTGTATGCCGAGGGGGTTAAGCCGGTTAGTCGTTTAAACGTTTTAGTAAAATAGTTCGGCTCGTTAAAAGATAGCAAATCAGAAATTTCTTTAACGGAAAGCTCGTTTTCCCTAAGCAGTTGTTTAGCTCGTTCTATTTTTAGTTCCAAATAGTACTGCATAATTGTTTTGCCGGTTTTCGCCTTGAAAACTCTAAACAAATACGCCTTGCCGTATGCAGTTTTTGAACATAATTCCTCAATGGTTAGGGTGCTATATACCGAGTTATTTAGAACGGAGATAACGTCGTTTACCGGTTTGCTCGATAACTCTTTACGGAAAAGGAATGTTTCATTTCCCTTTTTAGTTTCCGTTTGGTTTCGCAATAAGTTAATTAAAAAAAGTTCCAAGTAATTTTTTATGAGCTGTTCTCCACCGAGCGTTGGATAGGATAAAAGCTCCATTTTTTTTGCCTCTGGGTCGGAATAGGGGATATTAAACGTCTTTTTTCCCTCTTCTAAAATGAAATAAATAAACCTTGTAAGGTTGTTATCTAAATAGAATTTTTTATCCTCAAAAAACCTTATAGCATCTGATTTACAAACAAAAGAGATAATAAATACGTTCGGTGCGTTTTTGCCGTTTGCCGAAAGGGTGTGGAATTCGTTGGGCTTGTGAAAGAGTACCTCTCCCTCTTTTAGCTCAATAACCTTGCCGTTTGCCGAGCAAATCAAATCTTCCTTTTCGGCGTAAACGAGCTCCCAAAAATCGTGAGCCTCGCCGTCCGTTTTAAAATCCTTGCCAAACTCAAAGTAGTGGATAGTAACGATTTTACTAACGTTGATTAGGTTTTGCAGTTTGTGCTTAAAATACTTTTTCATATAAAAATTGTACAATAAAATATTAATGAAAGTCAAGTATATTATTTTACCCTTTTTGTGTATTTACGAATATTGATACTGCAAGCGCTATTTGATAAAATTAGTATAGTGAAAACATCTAATAAAAGGAGATTAAAATGAGAGTATTAGCAATAGGCGCGCACCCGGACGATATTGAAATTGCTTGTAGCGGAACGCTCGCAAAATGCGTTAAGAGGGGCGACACCGTAATAGTTTGCCACGTATCGAGTGGCAACTTAGGGCACGTTGTAATTCCGCCCGAAGAACTTAGGGTAATCAGGGCAAACGAGGCTAAAAAGGCTGGCGCTCTTGCAGGAATTGAGGTTATTTGCGCCGGTTTTGACGATTTGGAGATTTTTGACAATAACAAAGAGGCGAGGGACAAAATCGTGGATATTATAAAGTACGCAAACCCCGATTTTATCATAACTCACAACCCCGACGATTATATGCCTGACCACACGGCAGTTTCTCGTTTAGTATTTGACGCAAGTTTTACAGCAACGTTACCAAATTACGAAAGCAAGGTTAAAGAGCCTGCAAAGGTAGTTCCCATTTATTATATGGATACGCTTGCTGGTGTAAACTTTAATCCTACAGAGTACGTTGACATCTCTAACGAGATTGACTTAAAGCTTGAAATGCTCAACTGCCACGAGAGCCAAGTGGTGTGGATGCGCGACCATGACGGTATTGATTTTCCCGATATGGTTAAAACGTGTTCAAGATATAGGGGTTATCAATGCGGTGCAGATTATGCAGAGGGGTTTAGGCAATGCCAAGTATATTTAAAAGGCACTACTAAGAGGCTATTACCATAATAAAAGGAGAGAGAATATGAATTTTAATTCTACTGTAAAGGGAAGTTGTTTAGAGGGTTTTTACCCTGAAGGCTGGGATTTTGATAAGATTGACGGGTGTATTGACGCGCCCGAAAAGATAACCGAAAGGCAATCTCATTGGAACGAGGATTTTACGCCCGTTAAGTGCGATAGCCTTGGCGAGTTTGAAACGTATATGGGGCACGAGATAGCAATGCAAATTCGCCTTGCTAAAGAGCGCAATGAAAAAATAGCGTTTATTCTTCCCGTAGGACCTATGGGAATGTATAAGTGGGTAGTTTATTTTTTAAAGGAGTGGAACGTATCTTGCGAGCACGTATACACGTTTAATATGGACGAGTGGGCAGATAGCGACGGAAACACTCTTGCACCTGATAACAAGGGAGCGTTTCAATACGCAATGGAGCAGGCGTTATTTAATCCGCTCGGCGCTTTGACTGTTCCTAAGAGCCAAAGAAATTTTGCAACGAAAGAAAACCTACCCACCTATCCTGAAAAAATAGCATCGCTTAAAAAAGAGGGTGCAAAGCTCATTTTGGTTTACGGCATAGGTAGAATGTGCCATATAGCGTTTTGGGAGCCTACTTTTGCTGGCGATTATAAAACGGCGGAGGAGTGGGAGAAAGCGCCCTATAGAATTGCTGCGAAAATTCACCCCTTAACCGTTGAGCAAAACGCGCTTACGAGTTTTAAATCGAGAACTACGCTCGTTCCCTGCCGTGCCAACACTATAGGCCCGGGAATATTCTTGCAAGCCGATTATGCAATCGGCGGTGCGGACGGAACGCTCGGTAGAGGTATGCAATGGCAGGGTATGTCGCTTTGGATGACCTTGAGATACGGTAAAACGCCTTGGATAACCTCTTCCTATATTCCAACGTTAAAGGGCAAATTATTCTTCTTGAAAGAACTTGCAGGACCGCTCGAGGCGGAATGTAACTGATATGAAAGACGGAATAGCAGTTGTTGGAACGATATTAGTAGATAATATCAACGAGATTTCCGCATACCCAAAATGCGGAGAGCTTACCAAGATTAATAGGGCTGAAAAATCGGTTGGTGGGTGCGTGATGAACGTTGCCATTGACCTTAAAAAAATAGACCCAAATCTTACCGTAAAGGCGGTTGGTAAAATAGGTGCTGATGATGACGGCGAATATATAAAGTCCGTTCTTGTAAAAAACGGAGTTGATATAGACGGCGTTATCGAGGGTGAAACGAAAACGAGTTTTACCGAGGTTATGAGCGTTCTTGGTGGGCAACGCACGTTTTTTACCTACGCTGGAGCAAATGCGGAGTTTAAAAACGATGACGTAAACTTAGAAGAACTTAACGTTAAGATGCTACACTTAGGCTATTTTTTGCTTATGGAAAAGATAGACGGAGGCGATGGGGAAAAACTCTTAAAGCGTGCAAAAGAAAACAACGTTATAACATCGATAGATTTAGTTACGGAAAATTCCGATAGATATTCAGTAGTTTTGCCTTGCCTACCGTACGTAGATAATTTGATAATAAACGAAAGTGAGGCTGGCAAAATAGTTGGGATTGAGCCAACTTCGGAGAACCTTTTCGAGATTGCTAAAAAACTAAAATCTCTCGGTGTTCAAGATAGAGTAATCGTGCATACGCCAAAGCTTTCAATTTGCCTTTCAGATAGGGGGCAAGAGAGCGTTGCATCTTACGAGTTAGACGACAATTTTATTTTGGGTACTACTGGGGCTGGCGATGCGTTTTGCGCTGGCGCGCTATACTCAATATACAAGAACCGAACCGATAGGGCGATTTTAGAGTGTGCGTCTGCAACTGCGGTTGCTGCGCTTTCAAAAGCAGATTCAACGAGTGGGTTGCGCTCAGAAGAAGAAATTATAGAACTTTGCAAGAACTTTAAAAGGAAAGCATTATGATAGTAAATTTGAAAGAAATATTACAAATAGCAGAGCAAGATAAAACGGCGGTTGGAATGTTCAACGCTACGGGGTTTGACAGTTTGCAAGCAATAGTATCCGCTGCCGAGGAACTAAATAGACCTGTTATAATAGCGCACGCCGAGGTGCACAATAAATATAATGATATATCTATGGTAGGGCCTGCAATTATAGCGGTTGCTAAAAATGCAAAAGTTCCCGTATGCGTTCACTTAGACCACGGGGTTTCGCTCGATATGATTTACAAGGCGCTGAGGATAGGCTTTACTTCGGTTATGATTGACGCATCACATCTTCCCTACGAAGAAAATTTAAAGGTTACAAAGCTCGTAACCGATACGGCGCACGCAATGGGCGTTAGCGTTGAGGCTGAGCTTGGGCGCTTGGTTACCGGTGAGGCGGGTAGCGGGCAAAGTTTAACTAATAAAAAGGCGGAAGATTTTTACACCTCACCTATAGAGGCTGAGGCTTTTTGCTCTAAAACAGGGATAGACGCGCTCGCCATTGCTTTTGGTACTGCGCACGGGTTTTATTCAGCTGAGCCAAAGCTCGATTTTAACGTAATAAAAAACTGCGCGTTAAAAACGGGATTACCACTCGTTATGCACGGCGGTAGCGGTGTTAGCAACGAGGGATATTTAAAAGCTATTGAAAACGGCATAAGGAAGATAAATTATTACTCGTATATGTCAAAAGCGGGATATATGGCAGCGAAAGATTTAATCGAAAAAAATACTACCAACTATTTGCACGATGTTGAATACTCTGCTATGCAAGCAATGAAGGAAGACGTAAAGCGTGCAATCAAAGTGTTTTCAAAACAGTAATCTTTAATTATATAATTAAACCGCTTTGGGAAAAACCCAACGCGGTTTTAGTTTCGCTATTGATTTTTTCTTTACTTTGAGTTACAATATAGAAGATATAACTTTAAAGGAGACTGATATGAAAACTATTAAAGCTGAAAAGTTAACTAAACAAGCGTTTGCGCCTTACGGCGAATATTACTCAATGGCAAATCCTGACGGTTACGCGTTATGCGGTGAAATTCACAGGTTTTTCCCCGATAGAGTTTTGGCAAACGAGTGCGGAAACATTGGTTTTTCGCCCATTCTCGTTAAAAAGCCAGACAAAATGGTTATAACTCAAATCGAGTATCATACCACTACCGCAGAGCTTATAATGCCACTTAACGACGATATGATACTTCACGTTGCCGAGCCCTCTGCAGGCAAGCCTATAACCGATAGAACGAAAGCTTTTATCGTTCCCAAAAACACCCTTATAAAGATGAACGCGTGCGTTTGGCACTTAGCACCCCTTCCTAAGAAAAAGGACGAGCTTTGTGCAATGATAATTCTTCCCGAATGCACCTATATGAACGACTGTAAGGTTGTTGATTTAAAAGAAGACGAGAAGTTTGAAATTATTTTATAATCAATTTGAAATCAAAAAGCAAGGCTTAATAGCCTTGCTTTTCAATTAGGTTTAAATATTCCTCAAATCGCTCTTGCCGTATAGGCATAATCGGGTGGCGATCATCATTAAAGATAAGAACGAGCGCAGGAGAGATGTTTTTATAGTTATCAACTATGTGATAACTTATAAGTTTGCCTTGCTTAATTAGATTTTTTGCCGTTTGGTGATAGTTAAAGTACGCCATACGGATAGTTTTGGCAAATTTATTTAAAATAACCCACGTATTTAAGTTTTAAGCTTGAAGAGGGGAAGAGGTGGTCGAATAATTCTATAAAATAATCGTCCGTCATACTCGCTATATAGTCAACAACGATTTGGTTTTTCTCAGTTTCCTCGTAGGGTGCTAAGCGTTTGTAATAGGGCTTAGTTAAGTAGTTTATATGGTGTGTAAATATAGGCGAGTTCTCAGCATTGTTTCTAAGGTCAAGGAGTAATTTATCGTAAAGTAAAAGTAGCATTTCTCGAGCGATAAAATCTGCCTCTTTATTTACCTTGTTTTTGTAAATTACTCGGTAGTTATCCGCCTTTACCTTGTTAAGCGCAGTAAACACCTCTTTATCCATTTTAATATACGGCTTGCCGTAGCTGTTTTCCAAAATGCTAACGATTAAGTTGTTTATAATCTCCGAATTTAAAACGCCTATGCCGTAATCTTCAAAATCGCTAAAGTCTAAATTAGAGGATAGGATAGCGTCCTGACGGTCCTTGCCAAGATAGGCAATAATATCTGAAATTCTCATAACGCAACCCTCAAGGGTGGAGGGAATGAGTTTAAATACGTTTTTTCCGTCAACGTAACAGTTTTCTATCCTATTATCGAATTCCTCAAAAGAAGATAGGGGTTTAGGGGAGTACGTTTCAAGCTCCAACTCGCCGTTATGCGAGGCAATGCCGTCAAGCGTTTGGAGTGAAACGTTTAACGGGAATATTTTATCCAAAACTCTTACCGAGTGAATATTGTGGAAAAATCTTCTGCCCGTTTTTTCGCGATACGCCTCATCTAAAAAGGTTTCACCGGCGTGGCCGAACGGAGTGTGCCCAAGGTCGTGCCCGAGGGAAATTGCCTCGATTAAATCGAGGTTAAGTCCAAGCGTTTTGCCGATAGTTCTTGCAATTCTCGATACAAGCTGAACGTGCAAGCTCCTATGCGAAATGTCATCGTTTTTATGGAGTGAAAAAACTTGGGTTTTATCCGCGTAACGATTGTAAAAAGGGCAGTTTAAAATTTTATCAACGTCACGAATAAACGCCGTTCGCCAAACGCTTGCCTCATCGTGCGGGTTTAGGTTTCTTCTAAGCGCGTTTTCATCTTTAAACGAAAAGTCAAAAGACCTGCCAGCTAAATTATCGCTTTTTATTTTTTCAGTTATTTCATTTGATAGTTCGTTATACATATTTAAATTTTAACACGAGTTTAAAAAAAACACAAGGCGCAAACCTTGTGTTTAGTTATATTATAATACTTTTTTAATAGCCTCTAAAAGCTCGGCATACGTTTCGTATGCGGGAAGAGAAGGATAATCTTTTTTAATTTTGTCCGTGCTTTTGAACAAGAACCCAGCTTTGCTGTTGAGTATCATTCCAAGGTCGTTATAGCTATCGCCTGCGCATATAGTTTCAAAGCCAACCGATTGAAGTGCCTTTACGGTAGAAAGCTTAGATTTATCGCATCTCATTTTAAAGCCGACGATTTCACCGCTCGGCGCAACCTCTAAGGTGTTGCACATAATAGTGGGGTAGCCAAGCTTTGCCATTAAGGGAGTTGCAAACTGAGTAAACGTATCCGACAAGATTATAACTTGCGTAATTTTTCTAAGCTCGTCTAAAAATTCCTTTGCTCCCTCTAAGGGATTAATTTTTGCTATTGTTTCTTGAATTTCTTTAAGCCCTAAGCCGTGCTCTTTTAAGATATTGATACGATATTTCATAAGTTTATCGTAATCGGGTTCTTCGCGGGTGGTAATTTTGAGCTCGGGGATATTAGTTTCCTCGCTAAAAGCTATCCAAATCTCAGGAACTAAAACGCCCTCTAAATCCAAACAAACAATATTCATATCGTTACTCATAACTATCTCCTTTTAACTTTTTTATTATATAAAAAATTTAAATCATTGTCAAATTATTATAGATATGTTAAAATTGTTTTATGAAAACGATAGAGTATAAAGTTTTAGAAAATGAACTAACTCCCGTTGAGGTTGCGGTGGGGGAGTATAAAACGCCCGTTTGGATACAACAGAGAATTGACGGGGTGGAAAATAAATCTCAACTCAACTATAGCGGTTGCGGGCATTGCTCTGTTTCGATGGCGCTAAATTTAAGGGGGATAAAGGTTTCCCCGTGGGAAGAGTATAAAAGGTGCTTGGAACTTTTCGGCGAGCCGAGCGTATCGCAAAGCGGGAATAAGCAATATCCCTTTTTAAGCGTTACGGGTATGGTAAAAGTGTTGTCTTCTTACGGGATAAACGCCGAGGCGTTCGGGGTTGAAAACGGAGATAGAAAAAAGGCGGTTAGCCACATGCTTAGCGAGATTAAAAGTGGTAGTATCATAAATTTTGTTTCCTGCCCCGATAAAGATTTTCCTGAAAACCCCTTTTCAAAGGGTCATCACTGGGTAGTTATTGCAGGCTTTTTGGGTGATGGGAAAATAGTCGTTTTGAACAGTTCTTTAAACGGCGATTATAGCAGTAGCGTTTTAGGCATTAACTTAGTTACTGAAAAAGAGATTGAAATGGCTTTATCAAAAACGGCGTGCCCAACGGATAAAACTTGGGGCGAGATGGAAAACTTAGATAGCGAAGGCACGGGCTACGTTGTAATTAAATAACCCTTTACACTTATTGCTATTTGTGTTATTATATTAAAAATGGGCTATACGCCTAAAAAGAAGGTTTAATATGGAAAAACTTACAAGAAAATACGGGCTTATGACTGCAATTTGCATGGTCGTTGGCACGGTTATAGGCTCGGGAATATTCTTTAAAGGTCAAACGATGCTCGAAAGAACGGGCGGTAATTTACCAGTTGGTATACTTGCTTGGGCTGTTACGGGAATTATAATGGTTGCTTGCGCCCTTCAATTTTCGGTTATGGCAACTAAATATCAAAAGGTGAACGGCGTTGTAGATTACGCTGAGGCCACTTGCGGTAAGAGATACGCGTATTATCTCGCATGGTTTTTAGTTAACGTTTATTATCCCGCGATGACGAGCGTTCTATCTTGGGTATCCGCAAGGTATTTCGGCGTAATATTCGGCTGGGATATCACGGGCGGTGAGGTTATGACCTTGGCTGGCGTGTTCCTAATCGCCGTTTACACTATGAACGCGCTTGCTCCCAAGCTTGCTGGTAAATTCCAAACGAGCGCAACCTTTATAAAGCTCGTGCCCATCGTGCTCATGGCGGTTGTGGGAACTATCGTAGGCTTTGCAAGGGGGACGCTTACTTATAACTTTACGCATATTGCCTCGGGTAGCGATAGCGTTTCGGTTGGAAGTGGACTGTTTGCAGGCGTTGTTGCAGCGGTGTTTGCCTACGAGGGTTGGATATGCGCAACGAGCATAAACGCCGAACTTAAAGACCCTAAAAAGAACTTGCCACTCGCGCTCATTATAGGCTCAATCGTGGTAATTATCGCATACGTTTTATATAATATAGGTCTTGCAGGCGGTGCAAAGTCAGACGTTTTGATGACTGACGATGGTGTTTACGTTGCTTTCAAAAACGTATTCGGCGCGGTTGGCGGAACTTTATTAAACATTTGCGTAGTAGTATCTTGCCTTGGCACTTTGAACGGGCTTATGATGGCTGAAACGCGCGGAATGTACGCGCTTGCCGTTCGTAACGAAGGGCCTAAGCCAAAACTCTTTTCTCAGGTTGACGAAGTTACTAATATGACCACCAACTCTTCCGTTTGGGGCTTGCTTATAACGGTTCTTTGGTTGCTTTACTTCTATGGAGCAAACTTAACGAGCGGTTGGTTCGGTCTTTTCAATTTTGATTCTTCTGAACTTCCTATCATAACGATATACGCAATGTATATCCCCATGTTTATAGTATGGATGAAAAAGGAAAAGGAGCTTAGCGTATTTAAGCGTTTCGTGCTTCCCATCTTAGCGATAATAGCTTGCGCAATAATGGTGTTTGCAGCAGTTTACGCTCACGGCATTTTGCCCTTTAAAAACTCTGAAACGTTTAGTTTCCCCGTGCTTTTCTACCTTATTATATTTGCTGTTATAATGGGTATAGGCGTTATATTTGACGTTTTGAAAACTAAAAGAGAAAAGGCGCCTAACAAAAACAACGATTAAGATAATAACCCACGGCTAAGCCGTGGGTTTTAGATTGACAAATTTTACATATTTTTTGATTGATTTTACATTGTTTTTGCATTATTTATATGATATCATTAAATAAACTTAGTAAAAGGAGAATTTCTATGCAAGAAAGAAAACTCGTTTTATATTCCATAATGAAGTTTAACGACGAATATTTGGAAGAGATAACAAAAGATATTATCGAGCAGTATAGGTCTGGCGTTTGCTCTTTGCCTATGTTTAATATGACGCTTGTTCCCGAAGGCGACCCCTTAGTTGATAAGGCGGAAGAACTTTGCAACAGCTATAAAAAATATAAAGAAATATTAGATAAGGCGGGCGTTCCAAGTGGTGTTTTAATGCAGGCTACGATAGGTCACGGTTGGACGCTTGGCAAGCCTTTTAAAATTCAAGCGTACACAAACCTTACCGATGGAAAGACGGATAACGTCGCTTGCCCAGAGGATAGTAGATTTAACGAATACATTTATAACGCCACTAAAAAGATAGCGCTTTGCAAGCCGTCTGCTATTATGGTTGACGATGATTTTAGATTGTTAACGAGAGGCGGAAAGGGTTGCGCTTGCCCCCTACACATGAAGGCGTTTAACGAAAGGGCAGGCTTAAACTTAACTCGCGAAGAACTTTACGAAAAAGTTCAAAAGGGGGATAAAGAGGGCAATCGTTTATACGATATTTTTAAGCAGGTAAATCAAGATTCCCTTATAAAAACGGCTAAAATTATAAGGCGTGCGATTGATGAGGTCGACCCGTCAATTCAAGGTTCGTTCTGTTGCGGTGGATATAGCGTAAATTACGATTTGGAAATCGCTAAAATTCTATCGGGCGATAAAAACCCGACGGTGCTCCGCTTAAACAATGGTTACTATACGCCTGGTGGTACTAGATATTATAGCTACGTATCCTTTAGGGCGGCGCGCCATACTTCAAGGCTTAAGGGAAAAGTTGATATCGTTATGGCGGAAACGGATACTTGCCCGCAAAACAGATATTCAACCTCAGCTCAAAGCTTGCACACCCACTTTATATGCTCGCTACTTGAGGGGTGTAACGGTGCAAAGCAATGGCTCACTCGTAGCCCTTACGAGCCAAACAGCGGAAAAGCGTATAGAAAAATTCTTGCCGAGCACCGCGGTTTATACGAAGAACTCGCTAAAATTTATCCCACTTTAAAGTGGCGCGGATTTAACACTTACATAACTTCTAACTGCGATAGCTATATCCCCGATGAGCACAACGACGGTTTTACCACTCATTTCCTCGATCAAATGGGTTTGCCGTTATCCTTTAGCACGGAGGTTACGGGCATAAACTGTTTTGCTGGAAAGGTAACCTCAACTTATTCAGACGAAGAATTAAAGAAAATTTTATCAGGTAACGTAGTGTTAGACTGCGTTAGTGCAAAAATTTTAATTGATAGAGGTTATGGAAAATATCTCGGAGTTGACGTTAGAAAGTGGACTGGCAAAATGCCGAAAGAAGAGATTATTTTTGATATTCCCGGCAAAACTACGGGAGTTCAACAAGACGGCAACGAGCTCGTTATAACTAACGATAAAACAGAGGTTTTAACAAAGGTTATGAACGTAACAACGGGTTTAGAGCCAGAGTATCTCTATCCCGGCTCAACGAAGTTTAAAAACGAGCTCGGTGGTACCGTTTACGTGTTCTCTGGAACGCCCGTTGCTCCGCACTCAATTCACGGTGGCGCGTTCTCTTTCCTTAACGAAACGAGAAAACAGCAGTTTATAAATATATTAAAAGACCACGGCGAAGATTTAGTATATTTCCCGGGAGATGAAGAAGTTTACTTAAAAGTTGCCGATATTGAGGGTGGCGGATATTTCGTATCCTTTATCAACGAGTGTGCCGACCCGATTGAAAATATAGAACTTGTAGTCAATAAAAAAGTTGAAAAAGTTTACAAGCTTAACGAAAATGGCGATAGGGTAGAGGTTAAATTTACTCAAGAGGGAGATAAAATAACGCTTGACTGTGGCTCAGTAGTATTACAACCCGTATTACTTCTAATTTATTAAAAACAAAAAGAACTCGATTTTTTCGAGTTCTTTTTGTTTTTAGATTTTGGGAAGTTTGTCGATTGCAACCTTGATTTCATCATCGGTGGGGATATAGTCTTTCATAATGCCGTCGTTAAACTTTTGGTAGCTCATCATATCAAAGTAGCCTGTTCCCGTCAAGCCAAACACGATAGTTTTTTCCTCGCCAGTTTGCTTACATTTAAGAGCCTCGTCCACAGCAACCTTGATTGCGTGTGCCGATTCGGGTGCGGGAAGAATACCTTCCACTCTTGCAAATTTTTGAGCCGCCTCGAACACTTCCGTCTGCTTAACCGAGGTTGCCTCCATTAAGCCTTGATCTTTAAGCTCGGATAAAGTAGAGGTCATTCCGTGATATCTTAAACCGCCTGCGTGGCTAGCCGCGGGGATATAACCGCTACCTAAAGTGTACATCTTAGCTAAGGGGCAAACTTTACCGGTATCGCAGTAATCGTACGCGTAAACGCCTCTTGTTAAAGTGGGGCAGGAAGACGGTTCTACTGCGATAATTTTGTAATCTCTAACGCCTTGCATCTTCTCTACCATAAACGGTGCGATTAAACCGCCGAGGTTAGAGCCACCGCCAGCGCAACCGATAATAATATCGGCTTTAACGCCGTATTTATCAAGCGCGGTTTTAGTTTCTAAACCTATAACCGATTGATGAAGGAGAACTTGGTTTAAAACGCTACCTAAAACGTAACGATAACCCTCGCGAGAGGTCGCAGCCTCAACCGCCTCGGAAATAGCGCAACCGAGCGAACCCGTAGTTCCGGGGAATTCCTCGTTGATTTTCTTGCCGATTTCAGTAGTCATAGAGGGAGATGGCGTTACATCCGCCCCGTAAGTTCTCATAACTTCTCTACGGAAGGGCTTTTGCTCGTACGAGCATTTTACCATAAACACCTTGCAGTCAAGGTTAAAATACGAGCACGCCATTGAAAGTGCCGTTCCCCATTGACCTGCGCCCGTTTCGGTGGTAACGCCTTTTAAGCCTTGTTGTTTAGCGTAATAAGCTTGAGCGATAGCCGAATTTAACTTGTGCGAGCCCGAGGTGTTGTTTCCCTCGAACTTGTAATATATTTTTGCAGGGGTATCAAGCGCTTTTTCCAAGCAGTATGCGCGAACGAGTGGTGCAGGGCGATACATTTTATAGAAATTTCTAATCTCTTCAGGAATTTCTATATACTTCGTAGTATCGTCAAGCTCTTGGCGTGCAAGCTCTTCACAGAACACTTCCGAAAGTTTTTCAAGCGTTATGGGCTTTAAAGTTTGGCTATCGAGAAGTGGAGCGGGCTTTTTATCCATAAACGCCCTGAGATTAAGCCAGTATTTAGGCATCTCGCTTTCTTCAAGGTAAATTTTGTAGGGAATTTCTTTATTAATCATTTTTACACTCCTTTCAGGGACAAAAAAACTGCCCCTGCAATAAAATTGCTGGGACAGGAACGTTAATACCTGTGGTGCCACCCGGCTTGGCGCTTTTGCGCCCACTTTACGCATACGAATATATGCAGACTGTTGATTACGGATAGTCACCCCGTCTCCCATACTAAGCTAAAAGCTTTTCCGTTCGCCCTCGAAAGTCCATTCAATCGCGCCCTTTCCACCGTAATCTCACCACCTACGGCTCTCTTTGCGAAAGCATACGCAACCTACTTACTCTTTCTCATCAGTTTGTAAAACAATGTTACCACACTTAAAAATTATTGTCAACCGTTTAAAAGGGAATTTAACTTGTAAAGTACAGGCTCAAACTTAGCACCGTACCAGTGATTTTCGCTTTTTGCGGTCTCTTTTATTGCAAGAACGGTAAAGTCTGCGGAAATTTTTGCACTTTCCTCTATAGTTTTTCCGCTCGTGAGTGCTCCAACGAAAACCGATGCGTAAATATCTCCCGTTCCGTGACAGCTGTTTGGAAGTAGTTCGTGTTTATAGTACGAAAGCTTGCCGTTTTCGCACGTTACAACGCCCGTATATCCCTTTTCATAGCTAACGCCCGTTAAAACTACCGCTTTTGCGCCCAACGCTAAAAGCGCCTTTACAACGCCGTTTATATACTCCTCGTCATACTCCGTTTTATACTCGATGCCACATAAAAAGCAAGCCTCGGAAAGATTAGGCACTACTATATCGCATACGGCAACGAGCTTTTTCATACTTTCAACGTACGCCATATCAAATGCGGGATAGAGCTTGCCGTTATCGGCAAAAGCAGGGTCAACGATAAATTTTCCTCCCTCTTTTAAGGAGGCTTTTGCAAGGTTTATCATATACCCGATTTGCTTTTCACTACCTAAATAGCCCGTGTACACCGCGTCAAAGCGTATTCCCTCGTTATTCCAATGATTAAAGATTGAGGGAATATCGTCGGTCAAATCTCTAAAGGTAAAGTTTTTAAAGCCTGCCGTGTGAGTTGAAAGCACGGCTGAGGGGAGTATGCACGTTTCAATTCCGCAAGCCGAAATTATAGGCAACGCAACGGTGAGCGAGCATTGCCCTACGCAAGATATGTCTTGAATTGTCAACACTTTTAAGTCTTTCATAATTATCTCCTATTTGCTTTACAGTATAAACTAAATGTGATATTATTAAAATAATCAAATTCGGAGTTTTTTATATAACCAGATGAAAAAATATTTATCGCTTTATGAAAAGATAAAAGAGGAAATTTTAAGTGGGGTATATTCCGCTGGAGATAAAATTCCGTCAAAGAGGGTTATGGCGGACTTAACGGGGTATAGCCAAATAACCGTAATGAACGCGTATTCCTTGCTTGAAACGGAAGGGTATATCGAGGCGAGAGAGAGGAGCGGGTATTTCGTTTGTAAAATAGACGCGTTGCCGAGAATTGAAAAAAAACCGTTGCTGACAAAGCTTAAAGAGGAAGAGTTAATAGAGGGAGATAACGAGTTTGAATACTCTCTTTGGTTTAAAACGGTTAGAAAGGTAATATCCGAGAGGGATAGGGAGCTTTTTATAAAATCGGCAACCGAGGGGTGTGCCGTGCTTAGAAACGCTATATCCGATTATCTTTATCGCTATCGCGGTATGATAGCGCCTCCCGATAGAATTATCATAGGTTCGGGCTCGGAACAGCTTTACGAAACGGTTGTAAAAGTTTTGGGAACGGAAGCTTTTTACGGAATTGAAGACCCGTCGTACAAGCAAATTGAAAGGGTGTATTTAGGCTGTGGTGCAAGGCTTAAAAAGCTCAAGATGGGAAGTGACGGAATAATGACTGCCGAGCTTGAAAATAGCGGTGTGGGAGTGTTACACGTTACTCCGTTTAACTCCTTTCCGTCGGGCGTTACGGCAAGCATACAAAAGCGCTATGAGTATTTAAATTACGCAAAGGCGCACGGCGCGTATATCGTTGAAGATGATTTCGCGAGTGAATTTTTCCTCCCCGGCAATCCCATACAATCGCTCTACGGCATATCGGGTGGAGATAACGTTATATACATAAACACCTTTTCAAAGAGTTTATCGCCTGCTATGAGAATAGGGTATATGATTATTCCCGAGAGCCTTATTTATATATATAAGGAAAAGACTAAGGGTTTTTCTTGCTCCGTTCCCGTGCTCGACCAGTACGTTTTAGCTGAGTTTATAAGTAGCGGTAGCTTTGAGCGCCACCTTAGTAGAGTTAGGCGCAAAATGAACAAAAAGGGAGATAAATTATGATTAAGATAGCGCATATTGAAAACGGATTTACGGATAAGTTTGGAATACCTCGCCAAAGCGGTAGGGTTGAAAACCTTTCGAGAATAGTTTTCGATGGGGAGTTTAGAAATGCCGACGCTATAAGGAAAATAGAAGGCTTTTCACACCTATGGATAATATTTGGCTTTTCGAAAGCGGAGGGGAAGTACTCGTTAACCGTTCGCCCACCGCGCTTAGGCGGAAACGAAAGGGTGGGAGTGTTTGCCAGCCGTTCGCCGTTTAGGCCGAACAATCTCGGGCTTTCCTGCGTAAAACTCGTTGGGATTGAGGACGGGTGTTTGATAGTTAGCGGGGCCGATATTTTAGACGGAACGCCCGTTTACGATATAAAGCCCTATCTTCCCTTTACCGATAGTCAGCCGAGCGCAACGGCTGGTTATGCGGGAGAGTTTGTAGATTATAAACTCACCGTTTTGGGAACGGAGCTTTTAAACGGCGTTAGAGAGGATATAAAAAACGACATAATAAACTGCTTAAGCGAAGACCCTCGCCCCTCTTATCAATGCGATAGCGAAAGGGTTTACGCTATGGACTATAGCGGTGTTAACGTAAAGTTTAAAGTGGACGGGAAAACGCTTATAATTATCCAAGTGCAATAAAAAATACGAGCCATTTGGCTCGTATTTTTGTTTGGTATTTTTTAATTATTCCGCTTTTTCACCGTTTTCGCTATTCTCTTCAGTCGTTTGTTCAACAACCTCTTCAGTAGCCTCTACGCTTTCTTCCTCAGCGGTTTCCTCGGTAGTTTCTTCGATAACCTCTTCCACGGTTTCGCTCTCTTCGTCTTCAACCTCGGTCAAGGTGTAATCGTATTCACCATCGTCGTCAGAAAGCTCAACCTCAACGGCTTTTGCCTTCTTTTCAGCAATCTTCTTAAGAGTTTTTTCACGGGTGTTTCTATCAAAGCCGGATTTTTCTTCGTAGTAAGATGCCGTTTTTTGTTTTCTCTTATTTCTCTTCTTAATGCCGTTTCTAATAAGGATAACTAAGATTACAACGATTAATACAACGGCAATGATGATGGAGGAAACCTGTAAGGCAACGTCGGTACTCAAGGTGTAGCCCTCGTCTTCTTCCGTTTCGGTATCTTCAGTAGTTGAATCGCTCGTGGTGGTGTTATCAATAACGTCGTCAGCGTGAATAGTAGAGTAGTCAACGAACTTAGCGTATGCGTTTCCAAAGTAAACTTCTTTGGGTTGGTAGGTTATAGTTCTTTCAAGAGTTTCGCCGTCAGCGCCCGTGTACTTTTCAATAGAGTTTGCTCTGGTGTGAGTTTTCGGTGCGTCAAATTCATAACCTGCACCTAAAACTTTAAAGTCGCTTGATAACGCGGTCTTTTCAACGCCGATCATACTTGCGTCGATAGAGGTTACGGTAGCGCCCTCGGTAAATACCGTGCCAACCGATGCCTCAGCCTCAGTACCGTTAGAAATTTCAACTCTAAACTGAATATCTTCGTTACCAGCGGTGATATAGAAGTAAACGTAAGTCCAACCGCTCTTCTTGTAAGATGAGGAGGTTACCTCGGAGGAAAGGGCAACACCCGTATCAGTTTCACCCGTTATAAAGTGGGTTACTTTGTACTTTCCGCCCGAAAGTGCGGAATCTACGATAGAAACGGTTGCCTTAGCTCCGTCAAACGCAGCAACCTTAACGATTACCTTGCTCGAACTGTTTGCAGATACGGTTTTAACCTCTGAAACAAAGCGAGAGTACGCAGCCTCTTTGTTATCGAGAACGAGAGCTTGAGCGTGTTTGTTGGAGGAAACTTTAAGGCTTTCGAACGCCTCTTTAGTAACCGTGCTCGTAAAGTTGTAATTAGCGTGATACTTGCTGTTTACGATACCGTATTCGGTGGTATCTTTAGTTGATTTAAAGGAGTAACCGGTAACGTTAGTTGCAGGTCTTTCCTTAACGCTGAAAGATTGAGTTTTATCAACCGTTACGGCGTAAACGTCAGAACTTGTCGTCTCGGAATCGGTGCCGAACGATGCGTATTTGCCGTAGATTTGAGTTTTAACGAGAGTGTCACCTGCAGTAGAAAGGTTATAGCTATCTTCATCGGAAAAAGAAACCTTGAGGTCGGCAATAACTGCAAAGCCCTTTTGAAGAGCGAAAGCGTCACTCCACTCACCGTCGTAACCGTAAACGAACTTAATGGAATAAGTAGTTGAGTCACTTGTGGGGTTGTTGATGAATGCGCGGTACATTACCCAGTCGCCGTATCTTTCGCTTTCAACGTCAGTCGTGTCGATTGATGCGAAAAGCTCAGCGTCGTCATTATCTTCGTTAACAACCTTTACCTTTAATTTATCGGAGTTGGGGTGAGCCGACTCGGATTTTACAAAGAAGGTAACGAGGTCGTAACTCTCTTTTGCTAATTCATAAGTTTTGGTTTGGTAGGTAGCCGAAGAGGGAACTGCCAAATCCATGTAAATAAAGTTTGTAAAGCCGAGTTTGTTTTCACCGATAGCATCGGTTATAACTTGGCTTGCATCGGCAAGGTTAGTGCCTATCTTATTTGCGTTGTTGTAATCGCTTGCAACGTTCGTAGCGGAGAACTTAAGTTCTTCATTGCCAGTTCCGTCGATGCGCTCGTTAGCGGTTAAAACGTTGTAGTTAATTTTGGTTTTGTAAACGGTGAACTTATCGCCCGATTGAGCCTCGTTATCCGAGAAGGTAACACCTGCAAGTGAAACTGCGGAAATGTTGTTGGGGTCTGCAATCACGTTGTCAGCATTAGTAACTGCGTTATAGGTAGCACCGTCAATCTTTTCAAAGTGAACGTTATCAAAGAATACGAAACCTTCAACGAACTCGTTGTGGTCAATACCGTTACCACGGCCAAGACCAAAGGTGAGGTTCAAGTTAGTGCCGGAAACCTCAGAGCCTTCAAAGTAAAGCTCGAATTTAGCCCATTCACCGTTGGTGTTAACGTCGTTGATAAGGAATTCTTCGTAAGTGGTAGAACCCGTGGTGCTGGTAAGTTTAATATGAGCGCCGGGGGTGCTGGTATATAAACTCTTGAGGTCAAGAGTGTTAATCCAGAAAGAAAGCTTTGCGTATTCGCCTGCAGCAACGGATATAGAAGAGGAGGCTTTGTAGTACTGAGCAGTACCTTCGCCGTTCTTCTTGTTGTTAATCATAAGAATTTTAGTTCCGTCCGCTTGGGGTTTGGACTGCTTATCTTCGTCCTCATAATCATACTCGCTGGTAACTAACCCAAGATCACCGGGGGTTTTGGGGTTAACGCTCGGCTTATTCTTAACGTCAAGGTCGTCAAATTCAGCGGTATCTATAATACCCGAAGTTCCGGTAGAAGAGGGTGCGGAAGTAACGTCCGAATACAAGCTCCTCGCCCAGTTGATAGAGGAAGAGTAGGGGTATGCGGTATCCTCGTCCGTCCCGAATTCAAAGTCGCCGTTCTTTATGAGTTGGTAATCGGTCGTCTCAGTAGTGGGAGTAGACGTAGTTGAATCATCATCGTCATCCCCGTTACCCGAGCCACTATTATCGTTGCACGCAATCGAAAAGGCAAGAAGAACTGCCATAAGCATAGAGAGCAAAGCAATAAAGAATTTTCTGAAATTAAATTTGGTTTTTGAATACATAAGCCACCTTGTAGTTTTAGTAGTTTAGCGCGTATGCGCCCGCATTTTAATATAATACTAACTAAGTATAAAACATTTTTTTAAAAATTGCAATACTTAATCGGGCATTTTTTGCTAATACCCGTCTATTTTTTATCTAAATTTCAAACGAAAAGTGATTTTTTAAAAATCACAAGCCTTTTGGCGTTGTTTTTTTAAAAATTGCAAACACTACCTTGTATGAAGGATAAAAACAAACTTTACATGGCGCTTGCAGGAGCTGGCGTCGGTTTAATAAACGGCTTTTTCGGCGGTGGTGGAGGAATGGTTGTTCTACCGGTGTTAACTATGATTTTCAAGTACGAACAAAAGCGCGCTCACGCAACGGCAATCGCCGTGATACTTCCCGTGAGCGTGGTGAGCGCAATAGCGTACGTAATAAGTGGAAAGGCGAGCGCGTTTACCTTGGATACGCTGTTCGTTACCATAGGCGTAGTAGCGGGCGGAATACTCGGCGCATTGCTTTTAAAAAAGATAAATAACGGCTGGCTATCGAAGATTTTTGCCGTTGTTATGCTCGTGGCGGGCGTAAAGCTCGCGCTGTTTTAAGGTGGAATATGGAAATATTAAAACTTTGTTTATTCGGCGCTCTCGGAGGAGTGCTTGGCGGTATGGGAATGGGTGGCGGAACGGTGCTTATTCCCCTGCTTACGATTTTTTTGAGTTGGGAGCAAAAAACGGCTCAGGCGGTCAACCTTATCGCCTTTATTCCCATGGCTATCGTGGCGCTTGTCGTCCACATTAAAAACAAACTAATTAAAAAGGATAATATCCTTTTTATGATAATTCCTGCCTGCGTGATGGGAATAGCTGGAGCGGTGCTTATAAGCTTTATTAAAAGCGAGGTTCTTAGCAAGATTTTCGGCTGGTTTTTAGTCGCGCTTGCCGTACTGCAGTTTTTTTGGGGCAATAAAGGGCAAAAGCAAGGCTAAAAAGTGAAAAAAACGAAAAAATTTTTCAAAAGGGGTATTGAAAAGTTGAGTTTTTTGGTGTATAATTACAGATACTAATACTAGTGCCATATTTGGCAATGCGAATTTCCGCCGATTTTCGGCTATTTTAAAGCTAAAAGCTAGATTTATATTACGTTAGGAGAATAATAGTGGAAAGAATAGGAATTATCGATTTAGGCTCGAACACCGCAAGGCTCGTTATCGTGGAGATGCTTGGTGACGGTCACTTTATGGTTATCGACCAGTTAAAAGAGAGCGTTCGCTTAGGCAAAGATATGGAGCGTGACGGGTTTTTAAAGCCCCAGCGTATTGCGGAGACTATTAAGACGCTTAAGATGTTTAGAAAACTGTGTGATGCGTACGAGATTGAAAGAATTATCTCGGTTGCAACCGCAGCCGTTCGCCGTGCAAAAAATCAAAGGAGTTTTCTTGACGAGATTGTTGCAAACACCGGCATAAAACTCAAGGTTTTGTCCGCTGAAGAAGAGGCTACCTACGTATATCGTGGCGTTATAAACACTATGGATGTTTCCAAAGGTTTAATTTTGGAAATAGGTGGTGGTTCTACCAAGGTTATTTATTATAATAGGAGAAATCTCCTTCACTACGAAACGTTGCCGTTCGGCGCAGTTACGCTTACCGACCTTTTTACAAGTGACGGTTTGTCACCCAAGGAGCAAGCTGAAAAGATAGAAGATTTCGTAACCGAGCAAATGTCCAAAATCGAGTGGCTTAAGGAGATTGACCCCGAAACTCAACTTATAGGTTGTGGTGGCTCGTTTAGAAATCTTTGCAAGATTGTAAAGCTTATGAAAAAGTCTCCGTTACCGCTTATACATAACTATAACGTTAAGACGGAGGAGTTTGAGCAGGTTTACGATATGATTAAATCGCTCGACGGGGATAAGAAGATGAGAATTAAGGGCGTTTCTCCGCAGAGAGCGGATTTACTTCCCTCGGCTTTCGCCGTTGCTCACGCCTTTGTTAAAAACCTCGGCTTTGAAAATATGTCTATCTCCGCTTGCGGTTTAAGAGAGGGCATAATGTTCAACTACGCCGTTCCGATGACGGTTGAAAAGCCGATATCCGACGTGCTGACTTACAGTTTGCAAACCCTCGTTAAATACTATCATTGCAATGAAAAGCACGCTGAACAAGTTGTAAACTTGTCCGTTCAACTTTTTAAGCAAATGAGAGTTTTGCATAAGTTCCCCCGTCAATGCCTTAAGATTTTAAAGGTGGCGGCATACCTTCACAACGCCGGAACGAGCATTAAATATTACGACTATCAAAAGCACACCAGCTACATTATCTTAAATTCCAGCTTATACGGCATTACTCAAAGAGAGGTGGTGCTTGCTGCGCTCGTTGTATCTAATTATAAAAACGACGATTTGTCTATGGCAGACCTCGTGAGATATAAGGAGTTCATTTCCGAGGAAGACGTTGAGATTATAAGAAAGCTCGGCGTAATGCTTAGAATAGCAGTAAGTTTGGATAGGAGCATGGCTGGTAGCGTTACCACGATTGATTGTGACGTTTTAGGTGATTCCGTAATTATGAAAACGGAATACACGTCTGACGCAACGTTGGAGATAAAGGACGCGCTGTCCGCTCAAGCCGACTTTAGAAGAGTCTTTAAGAAAAATCTTGAAATTTTATAGTTTTAGGCTCGTTCTCAACAATTTGTTGATATAAAGCCGTGAAACACTTCGCAATACGATTGTTTAGCCAAGGATTCCGTACAAAGAGTACGCGTACCTTGGCTAAATTTATTTTATCAGCCGTTGTTTTATTCAATTTATTTTATAAACCGTTGTTTTGTTCAATTTATTTTATAAACCGTTGTTTTGTTCCAAGAGTTTTATATTTAATATAAAAATTTTGCCGAAATGTGAAAGTTTTTTCACAAATATGTTGATTTGGCGTGAAAAAAGTGTTAGAATATATCTATATTTGTGCTATATGCACGCATAGGAGGATTTTTTTCAAATGAACAAGTTTTTGAAATCTGTAGGTTTTACCGAAGAGAAGAAAACTACGATCAAAGGCGAAATCGTTGCAGGTATAGTAACTTTCCTTGCAATGGCTTACATCTTGGTCGTTAACCCCAACGCGATTTTGAGCCAAAATTCTGCTGCAATGAGTTGGTCTTCAATTTTCGTTGCAACGGCTCTCGGTGCGGTTGTTGGTACGTTACTTATGGCGTTCCTTGCAAAATTACCGCTCGCTCAAGCGTCTGGTATGGGTCTTAACTATACCGTAGGTGCAGTTCTTGGCGGTTCGCTTGGTTTTGCATTATCTTATGGTAACGCAATGTTACTCGTACTTATTTCGGGTGTTTTATTCTTACTTCTTTCGGTTATTAAGATTAAGGGCGTAGCTATTCGTGAACTTATATTCGATGGTATTCCCGAGTGTGTTCGCGGTGCTATTTCCGTAGGTATCGGTTTATTTATCGCGTTTATCGGTATGCAAAATGCAGGCTTAATCGTAAGCCCTGGCTTTATCGTTGCTATACCTGGTGAGGCACCGTTTATCGTTCCCGGTACGCTCGTTGACCTTGTTCAGTTTAACAATTACGCTGGCGCTGGTTATGCTGCTGCTGGTGCAGTTGTATGCTTAATCGGTTTAATCTCCATCGCTGTTTTAGAGCTTTTCAAAGTTAAAGGTTCTGTTATTATCGGTATCATTGTTGCAACGCTTGCAGGTATTCCTCTCGGCGTTACTAAATGGTCTGGCGAGTCTTGGAAGTTCTGGGAATACTTTGGTTCGTTCTTCAGCCTTAACCCCGCTGAGGGCGGTGCGTTCTTTGCAACGTTCACCGAGGGCTTTAAGTTCGGCGAAGGCGTTTCCATTATGCCTCTTATCATGACGGTTATTACTTTCTGTATGATCGATATGTTCGATACTATGGGAACGGTTGTTGGTTGTTGTACTCCCGTTGGTCTTGTTGATGAAAAGGGTAAACCGCTTAACTACAACAAGATTATGTTGTCTGACTCTATCGCAACTTGTGCTGGTGCTATGTTTGGTACTTCTACCGTTACTACTTTCGTAGAATCTGGTTCTGGTATCGCTGCTGGTGGTAGAACCGGTCTT
>JAFQEV010000057.1 GCA_017398825.1 Clostridia bacterium | reverse complement strand
TTTTTTATTTTAATATGGTATTATTGTAATATGATAAAAATTGAAAAATCAAATAGAAAAACGATATCAATATCTATAAATGCGCTTGGCGATATTACCGTAAAAGCACCATTAAAATTGCCAAAATCCGATATTGATAAATTTATAAACTCTAAGTCTGAATGGATAAAAAAGCACCTTGATAGGCGCAAACTTATATTAGATGAAAACAGCTCGATTTTAAATAAAGAAAAAGGGTTGTATTTAGGCAAAATCGTAGATATTTCCAGCAATTTTAAAAAGAATATTGTAAGTAATGCAAAACAGTATTTGCCGGCAAGAACCGAGTTTTTAGCAACTAAATTAGGATTTGAGCACGGCAACGTTTCGGTAAAAGATTATAAAGCGCGCTGGGGTTCATGTTATAAAAATAAGGATATAACACTTTGTTACAAGCTTATGATGCTGAGTTTAGACCTTATTGATTATGTAATCATTCACGAACTTTGCCATACGGTATATTTTAATCACCAAAAGGGTTTTCACGAGTTATTATCAAGTAAGATTAAGAATGAACGAGAACTAAATAGAAGATTAAAAAATTACGCGTTTTTATTAAAAATAGATTATTAGTCAATTTATTTAAAAATTATCAAAAATCAAAATCTTCGGTAAATTCGAATATTTTACTCACACTTTTACCCCTATCTATGCGTAAAACAAGACTTTTACGCATAGTTTATCATACCTATTCTATATTGTCAATAGTTTTTTGTAAAATAAATTAAATTATTTTTTTTGGTCACTGGTCAACGTCTCTATTCGTAGCAAAGAGCCGTTGACCATTTATATATAATGCCGATAAGGTTTTGCAATTCCGAGGAATACGCAACACCCTAAAGGCATTATTTATTGCATAAATAATATAAAGGTCGTTAACTCCATTGAAGGTCTCACGGCGACCTTACCGCCGACTACTTTTCTCCATTATAAAGGACTTAGCCCGTCAAGATTGTAGCGTCAATAGTTTTTGAAAAAAACTCGTTTTTTTCGACCTTGCGAGCAAGGAAAATTCTATTGACATCAAATAGCGTCCTTTAACCTACTATTGCAGTAGTTGTAAAAACTATTGACATTAATATTAGGAGGTAGTTATTATGGATAAAATAACTATAATTGCAGAAAATCAAAGGAGAACAATAAAACATGAGTATGAAACTTATATAAAAAATATGGGTGAAATCTATGCTTTAATAGCTAAATTTTACATTGAGCAAAAAACTTATACTAAATTAATAAAAGTAATTTTTAATAAAACAGTTATTATAAAACTTGATAAATAAATAAAAATAGAGGGATTAAACCCCTCTATTTTTTATGTAATATAAAAACGGTGTAAACTGTACACCGTTTATTTTTTTAAATATTTACATAGTGCTTTAATTAATAGCACAGCAATTAATAAAATAATTGCAGGTAGTATAACAAATTTCCAAATTGATAATAAATATAGAATTAACATAGATAAATATTATCATTTATAGATATTGTTGTCAAGTAAATAATTTAAAAATCTTGCTTACTATATCCCAAACAAGTACAAAGAACGATACACGAGCCAAACACACAATAAAATTAAAGTAAAATGGAAAGCCTATTAAAGTTGTATCGGCAAATAATAGAGTAAATATGCCCCCAGTTATATCGGATAATATAGGAATATCAATCGATTGTAACTCGAGTGAAATTTCACCATAGTTTACACCGATACCATAAGCAGTGATAACACCACCGTTAAAAAGGAAATTATAAACCGTGTCGAAATCACTACTAAATATTTGATGCAACGAATTAATAAACAATGAGACATAGTTACCTAAATTGAGCATCATTTGAAAACCCATAATGCTACCTCCTCATTAATTTAATACCTATAAATAAGAACGATAACGATAAAACCATACTAATCATTACACCGACAGTAAAACCACCTAATAACTCAATTTTCATAAACTCGTTAACACCAGTTACAATAGCATCAAAAGGCTGTTTAGAGTTGTAACCCTCTTCAAAGCCGACATTATAACCCTCAGATAACCCAGCATTATAACCGTCAGTGTAACCGCCGTCTAAATCACTAATATTAATACTTGAGCGTGGTGAAAAGTCATAAATATAACTACGTATTGTATCGCCATAAGCATACGGAGAGTGAAAATACAAGCTATATAAATTTACCCCGCCAGCGTCTAAAAATTGATATACTACGTTGTGATTAGATTGCTCACCACTTGTACTATAACTGTATCTATGAATAGTAGCAGTATCTTTGACAATATCTAAGAAATTTTTGTATTTTTGATTACCGTCACTGTCTTTAAGCGCTTTAGCAACTGCAGTAGCGCCAAAACTTGAAAAAGTAGTTGTAATATTTTTTTGTTCGACATTATTATAAGCACGAGGGGATACATATCCAATAGTTAGTAACGCTCTACCCTCTCTTCCTAAATCATACGTGTTAGTACTTTCATTATATTGCCCACTTGTAAACAACAACTGTTTATCAATAGCCGTAGTATCATTAGATGTAGGATAACCGTATATTAAATACGTATAAAATATACCATAATCTTCCTCAGTGTAAAGTATTAAATCTAAAGGCGAATAATACACAATACCCGTATTGTCATATTGATAAGGTAAAGCACCAAGCAAAGTATAAAGTTTAGCATTACTTTCAACCTCAGAGCTAAGTTGTATATTATTAACCTCCTCAGCTTTACAGCTTTTAGAATTAATAATTGAACAGCTAAAAGGAATAAGCAAAGCTAAACAAATTATAGAAAATATACAAATTATCTTTTTAATCATTGCTATTACCACCTTTTAAAATTGATTTGAAAAGCCTTGTATCATACTTAGAGCGGTTAATATAAATCAACGTATAGTTGCGAACGCAACCGTACGTTTCCTTAAATTTACGGAGCAATTCCTCGTTTTTAGTACGATACATAGCTTTAGCCTCTTGCTTACTAAAAATAGGAGCTTTTAGCGGGCGAAAAGGGTCAACCCTATCAATGCAAGATTGAGCTTTATCGTAAACAGTGATTTTTTGAATTACAAGCTTACCTAAAACCTTACAATCTCGGCACTTGATATAAAAGTCGCTTTGTTCTCGAATTTTATCCCAAACACGATTAAGGTTTTGCGTATTAATATGAATATTAGCATTACCTAATTGACGTGAAAGAGCTAAAAAGTTAGGAATATTAGGATATAACTTGTTAAGCTCTCCATTATATTGAGAGGGGAAATAGAGCTGACTATCACTTATCCATAAGTCGCAGTGCTCGGGATACGGATAATCATAGGGAATAATTTTATCGGTGACAAAATTTTTATAATTATTTTTAACGTCAATCGAGGATAAATCAAGGGGAATACAAACGTTACCGCTCATTTTTTTTGTACGGCATTTGTAGTCAATGTTAGATATATAAGGCTCGTTACGCCTATATATAACATTTGACATTAGCATATCTTTACCACGTCCGCGTAAACCGTCTACACAAACGTTACCGCGAGAAAAGTATTTTTTATCTAAGTTTTTAATAGTTGTTATCATATTATCACCTACCACAAATTAACTGAATTACTTTCCAAACTACCATAAACGGCACAGCAATAGCGAAAAGCACGCATGCGCTCGAAACGATAGTCAAAAATAATTCTTGCCAACCTGTTAAAACGGCACTTTCATAAATTGCCGTTTGTAAAATGTTATAAATTGATTGATACATAATTACCTCACTTAATTAAAATTAAAGCGCCTCAATGTAGAGGCGCTTGATTATTCTTAACCTCTAAGGTGTAAGAAATTACTAATTACACCCACAAGCAAGAAGAAAAGCGAAATTGCGAGTGCAATGATTGCGAGAACACCCAATACAGTAAATCCCGTTTCAGTGTTATAGAATACACCAAGAACGGACTGCATCGCCGAAGTTATCCAAGTGAAAACCTCGGTAAATATTTCAGTCATATGAGCAACCATAGTTATTTGTCAGCCTCCTTTTTTAAAAGTTTACGAATAAGATAAAAGTCTAAAGCAAAGCCTATTTGCTTGCGCGCGCCGTCAGCAAAAACAATATCACAAGCGCGATATGTAATTCCCTTGTTTGAGACTTTTTCAACGAGTTCAAAATGCACTATATCAGCATTAACCGACATTAAAGTTTTATTTTCCATAAATATATCCTTTTCCCTTAACGCTGGGAGCAACGTATTTAATAAATTGAATTAATCAAAAGGCAAATCTTCAACGTCAACCTCTTCAAGTAACATTGTAGATTTTTTTGCACGCTCCTCGCTTACAATAGCCATTGCAACCTCTTTGTATTGATTAAAGTGGTAAACAAAATCTCGACCGTATAAAGCAACAAGCTTGCGAGTTGGAACACCCGTTATAATATTATCAATAATAGATAATGTATCGTCCTTTCCGTCACAACTTGTGAGCAAGATATCGTTAAAAAATTGCTCGTTTGAAACGTACCGCTTAGAGCTTTCGTATTTAACCTTATCAACTTCGTTTTGGTGTATTAAATACTCATAAGAGCCTAATAGCTGAACACTTGTGTTAATAGCTCTAAGCTCAGTGGTATTAAAAATATGAGCTAAAGAAAGTGCACGCTTTCGCGTTTTAAAGCACAAAACAATATGAGTATGCAATTTTTTTAAATTACCGTCTTTGTCAACGTCTCTATCGTGAGTACAAAAACTGAACGCTTGAGGACATAAGCTCTCACAGCTATCCTTTATCTCCTCTTCAGATAAATAACTAACAATATCAAACCAACTTGTACGTATCGAATTAAAAAGTGTTTTTTGCTTGTCAGTTAAAGTGATAGTATGTTTCATTTTTTTTACCTCAAAAAAAACTATGCGTAAAAGTATCTTTTTGCTACCAGTTGTTAATACAAGTTAAATATTTTGTACAACTGCTCGCAAAATTAGCACCTTTTACGCATAGTTACATATATATGCAATTAACTATAATTCCCTATCAAACGTTTAAAACTTAACCTTATAAATCAATTAAAAAAGCAGGCAAATTAACGCCTGCTCGTTTTTATATTTAAGATTATTGCAAAAATTACGTGAGCTATAATCAGCGCTCCACCTATCGAGGTTAACAAAATTCCAAGTGCTAACCTACCACTTGTTATAAACCAAACACCAACAAACAATAAACTCACGTTTATGAGCGTTATTAACACGCATAATAGCCTAAGAAGTATCCTTTTCCCCTTAGAAACTACTCTATCTGGGAAGAAATAACTCACAATATCATCGTAAAGGTCAAAAACAACGTCTAATACAAATTCAAATAGTATTTCCATATTTATATTTTAACAAAAAGAAATTTAATTGTCAAAATATTTAAATTTACAGTTATCTTTGCGTAAAAACATTGTATTTTGCGAAAAGTATGATAAAATATTAGTATAAAACTACGCAATCAAAGGTGAAATTATGAAACCTACTGACAATTATTACAAACAGCGCGAAATTAACTGTTTAACAAGAATAAACTCAATGCTTGAGGATTTACCGAAGATGACTACGGAGTTTATTCGAGGCATAACTGAGTACACTTCTCCCCTCACACGCCTAAATTACGTTTACGATATTAGGATATTTTTTGATTATTTAGTTAAAAACGTATATAAAAACAAAATTATTGAGCAATTAACCCTCGAAGATATTGAAAACGTTGAGCTTATAGAGTTTGAAAATTACCTTGCCTATTTATCATTATACGAGATTAACGGCAAGCAAGAAACGTGCAACGAACGCGCAAAATCGAGAAAGCTTGCAACAGTTCGTGCTTTTTACAAATACTTCTTTAATAAAGGGAAAATTAAATCGAACACTGTTGCAAAGATTTCCTTGCCAAAACTGCACGATAAAGAGATAATTAGGCTTGAAATTAACGAGGTTGTAAAGTTATTAAACCTTGCAGACAGCGGTGATAAATTTTCAAAACATCAACAAGCCTATCATCAGAGCACCAAAATTCGCGACGTTGCAATTCTTACCCTATTTTTAGGCACGGGAATTCGTAACAGCGAACTCGTTGGGCTTAATTTAGAAGATATTAACTTTGAAGAAATGAGTTTTGCCGTTACGAGAAAAGGCGGAAATCGCACGATACTATATTTTAACGACGAGGTTGGCAATGCTTTAAAATCATGGATAGCAAAGCGCAGTACGTTGAAAGATTTGCCTGACAATGAAAGAGCGCTATTTTTAAGCCTTCAAAACAAAAGAATTAGCGTTCGAACAATCCAAGAACTCGTAAAAAAATACGCAAAGATAATAACCCCTCTCAAAAAAATAACCCCTCACAAGCTCCGCAGTACTTTTGGTACTAATCTTTATAGAGAAACTAACGATATCTATTTGGTAGCTGATTTTTTAGGTCATAGCGACGTTAACACCACTAAAAAGCACTACGCTGCATCGAGTGAAGATATAAGAAGAAAAGCAATAAAGTCAGTAAAATTAAGAGAAGATTGATGGAAGAGATATTTGATAGAGAAAAAGTATTCGTTATAGAACCGCTTGTTGACGATAGCTTAAGCGTAGAATTTCTAATTGACGAGATTTTCAATTTAATAACGAGTGCAAACGGCGTTCCCGTTGGTTATAACGCTGTAAAAATAAGAGAAATCAACCCTGCAACTTTTATAGGAAAAGGCAAGGTTGAGGAAATTCGAGAGCAAGTAGAAAGCCTTGAGGCTGACACAGTTGTATTCGACGGAGCATTATCCCCCTCTCAAACGCTAAATTTGGCTGAAATTTTGGGAGTTAAGGTTATTGATAGAACTACCCTCATATTAGATATTTTTGCCCTCTCAGCGACCACTCACGAGGGTAAAATTCAAGTAGAACTTGCCCAGCTTGAATATCTTTACCCAAGATTAAAGGGAAAAGGTCAAGCTTTATCAAGGCTTGGTGGCGGTATAGGAACGCGAGGACCAGGCGAAACCAAACTTGAATCTGATAGACGGCATATTCGTGGTAGAATTGATAAATTAAAAAACGAACTTGCTGAACTTGAAACGAGAAGAAAACTACAGTCCTATAGAAGAGATAAAAACGATGAATTCGTAATTTCGCTCGTTGGATATACAAACGTTGGTAAATCAACCCTATTAAACAGGCTAACCGGTGCTGACGTGCTCGTAAAAGACAAGTTGTTTGCCACCTTAGACCCAACCGTTAGAAAAACGCAAATAAACGGTATAAACGTATTAATTTCAGATACGGTTGGCTTTATTCGAAACATACCGCATAACTTAGTTGAGGCGTTTAAATCCACCCTTGAAAGCGCCGTTGAGGCGGATCTTATAATTATCGTTTGTGATGCAAATTCCGATTATGAAAAACAATTAGAGGTAACCACCTCTACTTTAGAAGGATTAAACTCAAAGGCGGATACTTTACTCGTATTAAATAAGTGCGATAAAATAGAAAACTTTACAGAGCTTTCTAATAAGTTTACTTTAATTTCGGCAAGAGAAGGCAAAAATTTAGACGACTTATTTAGCAAAATAAACGAGATTTTAAATAAATATTATATAAAGACTAAATTAAAGATTGAATATTCAAAACTAAACGAATTTACTAAACTTTCAAAATCGTTAGACAGTTTTACCCTAACTTACGGCGATGATTGTGCGTTTGCTGACGTAACCGTTAAAAAATCACTATTTAACAAATTTATTCAATTTAAAAAGGTGTAGAAATTATCTACACCTTTTACTATTCTTCAGTTTTTATCTCGGTAATTTTGATAGCACGATATTCACTACCCGTATCTATACACCTACCGCAGTTATCACAAACCTTGTTAGGATCAAGGTCGCACATATCGCATTCACCGCAATTTATACATTCTCTATCGTAAAGCACACATTCCATACTTATATTTTACTACTTTAAATTAAAATTATCAATTATTTTTATATATATTTTTTACAAACATTTGTTTGCATTTTTAATAAAGATATGATATAATACGGTTAAAGAGGTGCGCTATGTCGAAAATTGATAAAAAACTTAACGATTTATACGAATACGTTAACGGATTTTCCGATGCAAACGGCTATCCGCCAACGGTTAGAGATATTTGCAAAGATTTATCTATTAAATCAACTGCAACCGCTCATTATTATCTTGAAAAGCTTAAGGAACGCGGTTTAATAATTAAGCGTGAGGATAAAAAGAGAGCGATAACTGTAAGCGGAAAGAAAAACAACTCATTCCAAGTTCCTTTAATCGGTACTGTTACTGCTGGCTCACCCATATTCGCCGTTGAAAATTTTGAGGATTATTATCCCCTCCCTTTAGAATTTAAGAGCGAGGAAGACGTTTTTATGTTGAAAGTCCAAGGCGAGTCAATGATAAACGCTGGTATATTTGACGGGGATAAAATAATCGTTAAGCGCCAAGAAAGCGCCGATAACGGTGAAATCGTAGTTGCCTTGATTGATGATAGCGCAACGGTAAAAAGGCTGTTTAAAAAGAACGGAAAGATTGTACTCCACCCCGAAAACGATTTTATGGAAGATATAGTGCTTGACGAAGTTAAGATTTTAGGCGTAGTTACAGGATTAACGAGAAAGTTTTAATTTAATAATTAAACCCGACGGAACTTCCGTCGGGTTTTTAATTGATTATTTATTCTTTTTAATAAGTTTAACTATAAATTTGTAAATTTCCATTACGATAACTATGCCGAACGCACAGCCAAGAGCAATACCTAACTGAGTAATATTAAGCGCAACTGACTGGAATACGGCGTTGATGCCGGGGATATAAACAACTGCAAGTTGCATTACGGCACCTGCGATAAACGCAAAGTTTAAGAACTTGTTATCAAAGGCTGATTTAGAAATTACAGAGCTATCGCTCTTAACGTTATAAGAGTGGAAGAGCTGAGTAAACGCTAAGGTAATAAACGCCATAGTGGACGCAACTGCGTGGCCAAAGTAAATTACACCAAGAACGTACGAGGTAAGCGTTAATAAACCTACTATAACGCCCTCAAGCCCGATGTGAAGACCGAGTTTTTGAGCGAAGAAGTTTTCGTTCTTCGGGCGCGGTTTTTCAAGCATTACACTGTCTTCAGGTTTTTCCATACCTAAGCCGAATGCCGGAAGAGAGTCAGTAACGAGGTTTATCCACAAAAGGTGTATACTTGCCAAGGGAATTGCCATGCCCTTAACCCAGCCGAACGCTGCTATAATTTCAGCAAGTAAAATAACTAAAACTTCGCCGATATTACTTGAAAGGAGATATTTAACGCACTTTCTAATGTTTGCGTAAATGCCTCTACCTTGTTTTACCGATTTGATGATAGTTGTAAAGTTATCATCGGTGAGAATCATGTCGGCTGCCTCTTTAGAAACGTCCGTTCCGGTAATACCCATAGCGCAACCGATATCTGCTTTTTTAAGTGCGGGCGAATCGTTAACGCCGTCACCCGTCATAGCAACGACCTTGCCTTTTGCCTGCCATGCCTCAACAATTCTAACTTTATCCTTCGGGGCAACACGAGCGTAAACTGAGAACTCTTCAATTCTCGAGCGGAGCTCGTTATCGTCCATAGCGTCAAGCTCGTCACTTGCTAACGCGCGTTGACCCTCGTCCATAATTCCAAGCTGGCGAGCGATTGCCGTTGCGGTAATTATATTATCGCCGGTAATCATTATAGTTCTAACGCCTGCACGCTTTGCAACTTTGATTGCATCTAAAACCTCGGGTCTCGGGGGGTCAATCATACCTGCAAGACCAACGAAAGTAAGATCTTTTTCTAAGTTATCGTCAACAACGGGCATTTCATCAAACACTTTTATGCCAAGCGCTAATACGCGGAGCGCACGCTCGGACATATTCTTGATTGCAACGTTTATATCTTCAATGCCCTTATCGGTTGCAAGACGCTTTAAAAGCACGTCTGGCGCACCCTTAGTGATACTTATATATTTACCGTTTTCTTTAATAATAACGGTCATAAGCTTACGGTCTGAATCAAAGGGAATTTCACCAACTCTTTCCGCCCAAGAAATATCAGTACCATACTTATTATTGAGTTCAACAAGTGCGGTTTCTGTGGGGTCGCCTATTCTCTTTTCAACGCCGTCTATAACCTCAATTTTTGCATCACAACAAATAGAGAAATAATTTAAAAGCTTTGCATCATCAGGAGTAATATCGGATAAAAGCTTGAGATTTCCGTTATAAATTTCTAAAACGGTCATCTTATTTTGAGTTAAAGTACCCGTTTTATCCGAGCAAACGATACTCGTTGAACCGAGGGTTTCAACTGCAGGGAGCTTTTTAACGATAGCGTTTTCCTTAACCATTTTTGAAACGCCTATTGCTAAAACTATAGTAACAACGGTTGCTAAACCTTCAGGAATTGCAGCAACTGCAAGTGCTACAGCAAGCTTAAAGCTCTCAACTAGGTGTGATGCTTGCATTCCGTTTAAAAGGAAGAAATCGAGTGCAAATACGCCAAGGCAGATAAATATAGAAATTATACCTATAACTTTACCAACCTGAGCAAGTTTGTGTTGAAGAGGCGTGGGTTCGCTCTTTTGTGCCCCGAGCATACCTGCAATTTTACCGATTTCAGTTTTCATACCGATATCGGTTACTACTGCTTTACCTCTACCACTCGTAACGAAAGTAGAAGAGAATACCATATTCTTTCTATCGCCGAGCGCAGTTGCGTCACCGCTGATTTCTTCGGTGATTTTTGTAACGGGAACTGACTCGCCCGTGAGCGCTGATTCATCAACTTGAAGGTTAACAGCATCTATAAGTCTTGCATCGGCAGGAATATAGTCACCAGCCTCAATCAAGATAATATCACCGACAACGAGTTCCGACGATGGAATTTTGTCAGTAACGCCGTTTCTTATTACCTTACACTCGGGAGAGGACATCTTTTTTAGAGCCTCCAGTGATTTTTCCGCCCTCGCTTCTTGTATAACGCCGAGTATAGCGTTTAAGATAACTACTACGAAAATAACAACCGCGTCAACCCATTCGTGAATATCAACGATTAAAGATACTACTGCAGCTATCAATAATATGATTATTAAAACGTCTGCAAATTCTTTGAAGAACTTAACTAAGAGGGTTTCTTTCTTGTGTTCTTCAAGCTGGTTTTTTCCATGCTTTTCGCGTAAAGCAGGCAAATCTTTAGTGTTTAAGCCATTTTTTACGTCGCTATATAATTCCTTTACAACGTCGCTTGAGGGTTTCCTGTACATACAGTCTCCTTATTAAAAATTATTTAAAACATACTCCACAGCTGTTTGTGGGTTGGACGAAACGTTTATAATTCCGTCTAATTTCTTAAAAAACGTAACTTGACGCTTAGCATAGTGGCGAGAATTGAGCTTTATGAGATAGGAAAGCTCATCGTAATTATCATTAACTATAGCGTCGTAAGTTTCCTTATAGCCTATGCCTTGCATGCATTGATAATTTTTATCAATTCCCCTGTCAATAAGCCCTTTTACCTCGGCAATTAAACCGTTATCTATCATTTTATCAACTCTTAAATCAATTCTTTGATATAAGGTTTGCCTATCAATATCAGGCGTAACTGCCAAATACGAATATCTCGGTACAAGTTTATCGTTTTGCTCGGATTTTTTCTTTCCCGTAGAATAATAAATCTCAAGTGCACGAATTACTCTAACTAAATCGTTTTTGTGTATTTTTTCCGTAGCCTTTGGGTCAACTTTTAAAAGTTCGTTATACACCGCGTCGTTTCCGTTGGTTTTAGCAAGTTCAAAGTACTTTTCTCTAACCTCTAAATTGCCAGCACTACCACCGTAACTGAGTTTATATAATATAGAATTTATATAAAAACCCGTTCCACCGCAAATTATAGGCGTTTTACCGCGAACTAAAAGGTCGTCGATTATAGGTAGTGATAGATTTTCAAAGTCGGAAACGGAAAAACTATCGGTGGGCTCGCAAACGTCGATTAAATGATGCTTTACCATTGATAATTCTTCCGAGGTTGGCTTTGCAGTACCTATATCTAACCCTTTATATATAGCCATTGAATCGGCGGAAATTATCTCAGTATCGAGTTTTTTTGCAAGTTCTATAGCAAGTGCTGATTTTCCAGACGCGGTTGGACCGCATATAATAATTAACTGAGGTTTCATAGCACTCTCTTAAACCACTTATCAATCTCGGCGCGAGTAATTCTAATGGCAATGGGTCTTCCGTGAGGGCATTTCAAGGTGATATCGTCGTTTAAAAGTTTCATTAAAGACTCAACTTCGCCGTCACTCAATTTCATACCTGCTTTTACAGCCGATTTACAAGCCTTTTGCATAAGCTTTTCATTAATAACTTCGGGAATAGTTTCACGGCGGAGGGAGTAATCGTACAAAACGTCCTCAAAAAACGCATCAAGCTCGATATCAGTAAGTTCAAGAGGAATTTCGTAAATATTAAAGTTGCCATCAGCCGTTTGTTCCATATCAAAGCCTAAGCCTTTTATATAACTCATTTTATCGTTAACGTATTCCCTCTCAACTGAGTTAACCTTAAGCGTATAAGGAACGAGCAAAGGCTGGGTTGGATTATCGCCCGTAGCTCTTGCAAAAACGAGTTTGTTATAAATAATCCTTTCGTGCGCAGCGTGTTGATCGACTAAGTATAAATCACCACCGCGCTCAAAAATTAAGAATGCATTGAGCGCTTGCCCAACGTACTTAAGTTTTTCTTCTTTATACGGCTGAATACTTTGTGTATTCTTTCTCTCAAGTTCTTCAATATAGCGCTTATTTTCGGCAAAAACGTCAACGTTCTCTGGCGATCTTTGCGATTGAGAGATACTGCCACTTTTTAATTTATCTTCGGCAACTGCGCTAATATTACCAAAAATTTCAAAATCAAACTTATCGTATTTGTAATCGGAGGTATTCGGCTTATCATTGCCCTTTGAGGTGATTATAGTTATCTCGGGCTTTTCTTCGGTTATTCCGAGCTCCATTTCTTTTCTAACCATTTCAGGCGACTTTAATAACCTATCGTGGCTCGGTAAAATTATATCGAGCGCTGAATCGCTACCGTCTAACACCTTTGAAATTGTAGAATAAACTGCACCGTATATAACTGAATTATCAATAAATCTAACGTCAGATTTATTAGGTGTTACGTTAACGTCAACAATCTCACTAGGTAAAGATATATATAAAACCGCCATAGGATATCTTCTCTTCATTAAATATCCTGAATATGCGTTCATAATTGCTGACTGTATTGTTTGGTTTTGAATATATCTACCGTTTAAAATAACCGTTTGATACGTTCTATTTGCCTTAGTGTAGTTAATTTTCCCTACGTAACCTTCAATTTTAACGCCGTGAACGTAGTTAGAAATTTTAATACACTCGGATAAAAAGGAATTGCCGTATACTGCGGTAACGGCATCTTCAATTCCGTCACCATACGAACTTATTTGCTCAACGTCGTCAATTGAATACTTAAAGGAAATATCCGGATTTGATAAAATTAAACGTGTTACGGTATCGGTAACGTCGTTTTCCTCAGAACGAACAGTTTTTAAAAACTTTTGCCTTGCCGGCGTGTTAAAAAAGAGGTTAGAAACAGTTATATAAGTTCCTTTATTTGCAGGAGCTTCGTAAATTTCGGGGTTTTCACCACCGCTAACCTCCATAGTGTAACCGATTTCCTCGCCTTCTGTTTTGGTCGTTATCCTAAGCTTTGAAACAGATGCAATGGACGCCAAAGCCTCGCCTCTAAAGCCTAAAGTCTTAATGCCTACAATATCGTCGATATCTCTAATTTTAGAGGTTGCATGGGGCAAAATAGTCTTTAAGAGGTCGTCTTTTAAAATACCCGAGCCATTGTCGGAAACCTCAATAACGTCCTTTCCACCGCCGAAAATATTAATTTTAATCTCCGTTGCGCCGGCATCGATAGAGTTTTCAACAAGCTCTTTAATAACTGAAGATGGTCTTTCTACCACCTCGCCAGCAGCAATCTGAGTATAAACTTTTTTGTCAAGTAAATTGATTTTGGACATATTAGTCTTTAAGTTCCTTCTTCATTTCGTAAAGCAAGTTTATTGCCTCGAGTGGCGATAAGGTGTTAAGGTCAACAGCTCTTAACATATTTTCAACCTCGCTCTCATAAACCTCGCTCGTATCTACAGCAATTGAATTATCAACGGTTGAATTTAAGTCGCTCGTTTCTAACTTTTTAAGTATTGCCTTTGCTCGTTGCGTTACCGACTTTGGAACACCCGCAAGCGACGCTACCTCAATACCAAAGCTCTTGTTAGCGCTACCTTCTTGAATTTTACGCAAAAAAACGATACTGCCGTCAAACTCTTTTACAGTAACTTTATAGTTCTTTACGCCCTCAAGCTTGCCCTCGAGCTCGGAAAGCTCGTGATAGTGAGTTGCAAACAAGGTGTTTGCCTTGATTTTTTCCGTTACAAACTCAACCACAGCCCAAGCAATAGACAAACCGTCGTAAGTAGACGTTCCTCTACCTATCTCGTCAAGAATAATAAGGCTGTTTTCAGTTGCTTTATTTAAAATTGACGCAACCTCGTTCATTTCAACCATAAAGGTTGACTGGTCAAACACGAGGTTATCGCTCGCTCCAACCCTCGTAAAAATCTTATCGGTTATCGGAATGTTTGCTGATTTACACGGAACGAAAGAGCCGATATGCGCCATTAAAGTAATTAGCGCAACTTGGCGCATATAAGTTGATTTACCAGCCATATTCGGTCCGGTAATTATCATCATCCTGTTAGATTTGTTATGTAAAGACGTATCGTTTGGAATAAACTGCGTACTTGATAGGCTTTCAACTACGGGGTGCCTTCCGTCAACAATAGTTAACGGCTCGCCACTTTTGCAAACGTTTGGTCTTGAGTAATTATATTTCTTTGCAACGCAAGAAAGCGAAGTTATCGTATCGATAAATGCAATCGCTTTTGATGCGCGCTGTATTTCAACGATATTTTCAGCAAGAATTGCTTTAATTTTAGCAAAAATTTCAAGTTCAATCTTAAGGGATTTTTCTTTACTCGTTAAAATATCATCTTCTAAATTTTTAAGTTCCTCGGTTATAAACCTCTCGCCGTTTACAAGCGTTTGTTTTCTAACGTAGGAATATGGAACTTTATCCTTAAAAGAGTTAGAAACTTCAATATAATAGCCGAATACGCGATTATAACCTACTCTTAAAGTTTTAATTCCGGTTGCATTTTTCTCGCGCTCTTCAAGTTCTTTGAGAAGATTGCCCGAATTTTTAGCAATCTCTCTCAAACGGTCTAATTCGCGGTCAAACCCGTCTTTAACAAACCCACCGTCCTTGAGGGCATTGACGGAAATATCATCCTTTAACGCGTGTTTTACAAGGTCGGTTATCTCGGAAAAGTCGGCTATTGCCCTACAAACGTCTTGCAACGCTTTACTCTTACCGCCTGATACTAATTCCTTAACGGTTGGCATTAGTTCAAGAGATTTCGAAAGGTTGTACGCATCTTTAGGGCTAACGTTTCCGTTTGATACTTTACCGGATAATCTTTCAGTATCGCGAATTTCACAAAGAACGTCAACAAGCGCGTTTCTTAAAAGGTTATCTTTATAAATTTCCTCAACGCCGTCAAGCCTATAATTGATTTTTGCTTGGTCTTGTAAGGGGTTGAGTATCCAGTTATATAAATTTCTCGAACCCATTGAGGTATTCGTTTCGTCTAACACGCCTAATAAAGTGCCATAACGCTTTCCGTCACGCTGAGATTTTACAAGCTCGAGATTTTTAACGGCTATTGAATCGAGTATCATATAATCGCTCGGCTCAACGAGCTTTATAGCCGTGATATTAAGTAGCGAATGCTTTTGCGTTTCTCTCAAATATTCAAGGAGTGCACCGCAAGCTGAAATAGCTGAAAAATTCTCCTCAATACCAAACGCGTTGAGCTTTAGTACGCTGAACTGCTCTTTTATTGTGCTTTCAGCATGGAGAGGTGAAAAAGCCCACTCCTTATAAATTTCAGGCTTTGGTAAAACAGCGTGCTTAACAACAGCCGTATCTTTCAAAGAAAGATAAACGTTTTGAGGACATATAATCTGTGCAGGATTACACTTTACTAAGTAATCGCGCAAAACGTCAATCCCGTTTGCGCCTTTTAGCGTTTCAACGAAAAACTCACCCGTAGTGATATCGGTCCAGGCGATAGAATATACTCCCGAATCCAAGGCAACTGAGGATATAAAGTTGTTTTCTTTTTCATTTAAAAGTGTATTTTCAGTAATAGTTCCAGCTGAAACTATTCTCGCGATTTCCCTTTTAACGATATTGCCCTTCTTAGGCGGTTCAACCTGCTCGCAAATTGCAACCTTTTCACCGAGCGCAACAAGCTTTGCAATATATGTGTCGGCAGCGTGATAAGGAACTCCACACATAGGCGCTTTGCCGTCACCCGCATCTCTTGCGGTCAATGTTAAATCGAGCATTTTAGAAACTCTAATCGCATCGTCGTAAAACATCTCGTAAAAATCGCCTAAACGGTAAAAGAGCACACAGTCATTGTAGTGCGCTTTTGTTTCGAGATATTGCTTCATCATCGGTGATTTGCCCATATTAAACTATCTCTCCGTAAATTGAAATACCGTCAGCCTTAGTGATTTTAACGTCTAAAAATTGACCGACAACGTCCGTTTTGGAACTAAAGTGAATAGCTTTTCCTCTCTCGTCCCTACCCATATAATAGCCACAATCTTCATTAAACTCGTCAACTAAAACCTCTACCGTTTTACCAACGTACTTTTTAGCGAGTTTTTTATTGATTTTATTTTGCAAAGCAACGAGTTTTACTATGCGTTGCTTTTTAACCTCTTCGTCAATATGCCCGTCCATTTCATAAGCTTTCGTGCCACTACGCTTAGAGTAAACAAACGTAAAAGCCCCGTCGTATTTAACCTTATTTAAAAGCGTCAAACTATCTTTAAAATTCTTTTCACTCTCACGAGGAAAGCCTACCATAATATCCGTAGTTATTGCGATATCTTTAACAGTGCGCCTGAGCATCTTAATTTTATCAAGATATTCCTTTCTCGTATAGCGCCTATTCATCAACGCTAAAACTTCAGTAGAACCGGACTGAACGGGGAAATGAATGCAATTGCATATCTTATCGTTATCTCTTATAGTTTGAGCGAGCTTTAAGTTAACGTCCTTTGGGTGATTTGACATAAATCTAAGCCTAAATTTACCCTCAATTCTCGCAACCATCTTAAGTAAATCTGAAAAATCAACCTTTGGCGACAAGTCTTTTCCATAAGAATCTACGTTTTGGCCAAGTAAAGTTATTTCCTTATACCCGTTTTTTATAAGGTTTTCAACCTCGATAACGATTTCCTCAGGAGTTCTGCTGCGTTCTCTTCCCCTAACGTAAGGAACTATGCAATAGGTGCAAAAATTATTGCAACCGTACATTACGTTTACGTATGCGCTTGGGTACGTTGAGCGCTTAACGGGAACGGAACATGGCATTTTGTACTCATCGCGAGAAATTTCAATCAACTTCTTGCCCGTATCTAAACGCTTTTTAAGGATACTTTCAAATTCCGAAAGGTTATGCGTTCCGAAAATTATATCGATAAACGGGAATTTCTCCTTTAAATCTTCCGCTTTTCCGCTTTGCTGAGGCAAACACCCTCCAACAGCAATAATTTTTTCCTTATTATCCCTCTTTAACTTTTTTAAAGCGCCGATATTGCCATACGCTCTTCTCTCAGCGTTTTCACGTATGGTGCAAGTGTTAAATACTATAACGTCGGCAAGCGAGTCGTCATCAGTTTTTATTAAGTTTAAATTTTCGAGTATTCCGCACAGCTTTTCAGACTCGTGTTCGTTCATCTGACAGCCGTACGTTACGACCTTATAATATTTCATAAATATTATTATACATAAACTCACCCTAAATTTCAAGTATTTTTTAAACCTTAATTACTTTTCATACTTTTCACATAATTAACGCTTAAAAGCAAAAAATAGATATTGATGAAAAAGATATTAAAGTTCACCGCGTTTATAACGTCAATTGTAATAATTTTAGCGTTGTTTTTACTACTTTCATACTTTTTTATAACGAAAGATGCAATGCTTGATAAAAACCTACTTAAAAAAAGTGATTACGCCGTTGAGGTTTATTCAGAGGGCGGTAATCTAATTTCAACAAAATCGAGCAATTCAAGCGGAAAATACGTTAAAATTACCGAGCTTAAAGCTCACACAAAAAACGCGTTTATTGCAATCGAAGATAGGCGCTTTTATTCGCATAACGGAATTGATCTTAAAAGAATTATAGGTGCAAGCTTAAACAACTTAAAAAGCATGTCTTTTAAAGAGGGGGCGTCAACAATAACTCAACAACTTGTTAAAAACACCCATTTATCTAGTGAAAAAACGCTTAAAAGAAAGCTTAGTGAGATAAAAATTGCGCTTGAACTTGAAAGAAATTATGATAAAGATAAAATTTTAGAGTTATATCTCAATACGATCTATTTTGGCAAAAGCGCGTATGGCATAGAAGATGCGTCAAACCTATATTTTAACAAAAGCGCAACTAATTTAACGATAAACGAGAGTGCTATTCTTGCCGGAATTATTAAAGCACCTAGCAAATATTCACCTATCGATAATATATCTGACTGCTTTGATAGAAAAAACGTCGTGCTAAAGGCAATGGTTGATTGCAATTTTATAACAAGCACAGAATACGATAAACTTAAAAAAGAAAAAATTACTATTTCAACTGAAAACTACAAGGTTTATGATGATTACGTAAACGCTGTAATTTCCGAATACGAAAACACTAAATACTTTACGCCTTATTCAAACAAAAAGGTAAAAATAACAAGTTATCTAAACGAGGAACTACAAAGAGATATTTATCAAGAAAGAACTGCTCTTTACAGCGCCTCTAAAATTGTAATAAATTCTAAAATAGGCGGTGTTATCGCGTTTTTTGGAAATAATTCAAATTTAAAAAGAAGCCCTGCATCATGCGTTAAACCCTGGCTTGTTTATGCTCCGATGATAAACGACGGCTATATAAAAGAAAGCTCGGTTATATCTGACGAACCTATCAACTACAACGGTTATTCACCTAAAAATTACGGTGATAAATACTACGGAAACGTAACGGTGAAAACAGCACTTTCTAAAAGCTTAAACGTTCCAGCCGTTACTCTTCTTAACGGCTACGGCATCACTAAATCTAATCGTTATACTACTAAAATGGGAATAGATATAAGTGAAGAAAACTTATCATCTGCTCTTGGGTCGTTAAATAATGGACTAACCTTAAAACAGCTTTGTGATGCATATTCACCCTTTAATAACGACGGAAATTATCAAAAATCAACCTTTATAAAAGATATTTATATAGGAAACGTTAAAGTATACAGTCATAAAGCTGATAAAACTAACGTTTTTAAGCCTGAAACCGCATATATTATAAACGATATTTTAAAAGAGGCTGTAAATAACGGCAATTCAAAAAAACTTCGCTCCTTGCCTTTTGAAGTTTGCGCAAAAACAGGCACAAACGGCAATAATAACGGTAATTTTGACGCTCTTTCCGTAAGCTACACCACCGATATAATTGTCGGCGTTTGGCTTGGAAAAGAAAATAACGAGTTGATGCCCAACTCGGTAACGGGCTCAAACGAACCAACGTTGATTACAAAAAAAATATACGAATGCTTATATAAAACGCATTATCCAAAACCGTTTACCGCACCCGTTGGGATAGTAAAAGCTACAATAGATGAAAATTATCTAATAAATGAAAAAACCGAACTTTTAAAATTAGGTGGAACACCATATTATTATATTAGCGGAACTGAACCTAAAACCGAATATTCAAGCGTTGTTTACCCAAAGCTTATAAGTTCTAATATGAAGGTGAAAAATGGCGTTGTAATCCTTAATTTTACCGTAAATAACGCAAATTATATAGAAATTAGCAAGGAATATAACGGCAAGTTAACTACCGTTTATAAAGGCAACGTGATTTCAGAGTTTACCGACAAACTAACCGACTTTGGAATTTACAATTACAAGCTCAAAATCACAGGTGAAAATAACACTATTGATTACGATTTTTCAAGCATAAATTATAATGCAAACAACCTTGAAATATTAAAAGACGATAAATGGTTAACAAATTAAAAAACGCACCAAACGGTGCGTTTTTTATAGTTCGATAATTTCAACGTTATTAAGTGCGTTATTAATTAAGCCTTCAACATCCAAATTACCCTCTTCAATTTCAACCTTTTTAAGATTAGGCTTTATTAGGGGGTGTTTTGGCAAGAAGACGGTACAACAGTCTTCATACGGTAATATTGACGTTTCGTAAGTGCCTATCTTCTCAGAAATTTGAATAATATCAATCTTATCAAAAGCAATCAGCGGTCTTAATACAGGCATTGTTGCAACGCTGTTTGAAGAAGTTATACTTTCGATAGTTTGAGATGCAACTTGACCCAAGCTCTCACCTGTAATTATTGCTTGTAAACCGTTATTTCTTGCGATTTTTTCGGAGATTTTCATCATAAAACGGCGCATTAGAGTTATCATGTATTCTTCCTTGCAACACCTATGAATAGCCTCTTGAATTTCAGTAAAGGAAACTACGTAAAGCTTAATTCCGCCGGTATACTCACCAACTGCTTTAGTAAGTTCAATAACCTTTTCCTTTGCCTGTTCGCTAGTATATGGATATGAATGGAAATGCACAGCCTCAAGTTTCATACCGCGCTTAGCCATCATATAGCCAGCAACAGGGCTGTCTATTCCACCCGATATCATAAGCAAGCCTTTGCCAGATGCTCCACTCGGCATACCGCCCATCATTTTAACGGTATCTGTAAAGATCAACGTTTCGCCAGACTCTCTAATATCAATATTTACAGTAAAACTCGGGGAAACAACGTCAACCTTTAAATCTTTGTTAGACTTTAATATCTCTCCACCAACTTTCTTTGAAACCTCAACTGAAAGAATGGGAAAACTTTTATCAGCCCTTTTTGTATCAACTTTAAAAGTTCCCGATCTACCCTTGCAAATTTCAATCGATTTTTCAATAATATGCTCAATATCTGATTTTACAAGCTCACAAACGGACGCCGAGTGAACGCCACTTACCTTTGAAAGCTTATTCATTATATCTTCGATATAAAACTCTTCAAAGTCTTTAATTAAATATCTACCCGATATTTTTTTAAAAGTACACTCAAAGTCCTTAATTGCATGCTTGATGTTATTTTCAAGCATTTTTTCAAAAATTCCGCGGTTTTTACCTTTTAAATGAATTTCTCCCCAGCGGATAATAATTACCTTGTTCATAGATTATACATTGCCCTTTTCAAATTCATTGCATTTTCGTTAAGTTTTTGAGATGTGAACGCAACGTCACTTAATTGAGTATCCGAGTTAAAACTTATTCGAATAATTCCATTAAGAACCTTTTCATCGTATCCAGCCTCTTTTAAAACTCTACTGAAAGGATTTTTAGCCGAGCATGCTGAGCCCGTGCCAACGAATATCCCGTCCTTTTCAAGCATGTGCTGTAACACCTCACCCTTTAACCCAACGGCTGAAAGAGATATAACGTAAGGAGAGGAATTATCCGAGCTTATAACTTTAAATAAAGTTTTATCTATCTTTGATAAAAACTCTTCTTTAAGGGCGGTAACATGCTTGAAATTTTTATCAAAATTTACGATTTTATCAAGCAAAACTGTTTCGAACACGTTAATGCCGAATACGTTTTCCGTTCCGCTCCTCAACCCGTTTTCTTGCCCACCGCCGATAATGTATGGCTTTAATGATTTAAGCGACTTGTTTTTAATTAGCGCACCTACCCCTTTTAAACCGCCTATTTTATGGGCGGAAAGAGAATACAAGTCAATATAGTTAGATAGCTTTACGGAAATTTTGCCAAACGCTTGAACACCGTCACTATGGAAAACTAAGCGCGGATTTTTTTCTTTACAGCGTTTAGCTATTGAGTTTATATCGTTTATAGCACCCGTTTCGTTATTTACGTGAACAACCGAAACAAAAGTTGTGTTATTATCTATTAAAGAAAGTAGATTTTCAACGTTTACACTACCATCTGAATTGATTTTCGCAAAGCGTACGTCACCACCGCTTTTCATAATTGAGTCAAGCGGAGCAAAAACTGCCGAGTGTTCGCCAAGCGTAGTTACGGCATTTCCTCTTTTAGTATAAGAATAAATTGCCGTGTTATCAGACTCTGTACCACAAGAGGTGAAGATTGCCTCAAAATTTGCACCAAACACCTTAGAGAAGGTGTTTTTTGCCTGCTTAATTACGTTTTGAGCAGTTATTCCACCGTGATATTTTGCCGATGGGTTATAAAACTCATCAAAAAGAAGATATTCAGCCTTTTTAACTGCATCAATATTAACTTTTGTAGTTGCCGCGTTATCTAAATATATCATAAGCTACTCACGCTTGTTAAAAATCCCCTTTCAAATTTGCCAGAACCGATATATCTCATTATGCATGATAACAGTTTATCATCAAACGGCATAACGAGTAAAAACTTATCCTCTTCTCCAAATAAAATGCAAACGTCTTTATCCGTTATAACCTTTGTTATTATCAACTTTTTAATCGACCTGTCTTTATAGTAAAGATTATACGTTTCTCCACCTGCAAAGCCTATTTTATTAATAGTTTTTACAGGAAATCTTTTGATTTGCTTTCTTCTTTGATTGTTAATAACCTTAGTTATAGAAACAAATCCATCAATAAATATAAAATCGTAGAAATTATAAAATTTATACTGGAAAAACAGCGCTACAAAACCCGTAGTTATCGTAATAAACGCAAGTAGCCACATAATATCGGAATAAATTAATGCAATTATTGCAAATATACCGCTTAAGATAAACAACGCAATTTTAATTATCTTAAAAAGGTTCATAAATAACCTTTCTTTAGCCTCGTTTTTCGGTTGTAAATTAAATTCGTAATACTTGTTATTGTTCATAAACTCACCGTGTATGATTTTATCATAATTTATGATAAAAGTGCAACTATTTTAACTTGACTATAGTAACCCCAGTTTCACCCTCGCCGTATGCACCAAACCTAAAACTCTTAACCCCTCTATGAGATTTAAGCATTTTTTGTATTCCACGGCTTAAAATATTCAAGCCTTTGCCGTGAATAATTTTAACCTCTTCTAAATTTGATAAGATTGCCGAGTCAATAAACTTTTCGCAAACAAGCAACGCATCGTCTAAATTTTTACCGATAACGTTTATCTCGGTAGTAGCCGTTAAAACGTTATCTCTTTTAATTGAAACGGTTGGGGTTTTCTTTTCTTTTTTCTTTGTGGGTAATATATAAATATCGCCGATTTTAGCGTTGATTTTGAGAGAACCAGCCATAACCCAAGCGGTGTTTTTTCGTTCGTTTATTTCAACGATTTCGCACTCGTCGCCAAGTGTTTTAACAAAAATCTTGTCACCTACTTTAAGCTTAGAGATTTCAGCCTGCTTATAAGGAACTATCGTATCTTCGTTTTTAGAAAGATTATACTTTTCATTTTCGAGCTTATTTTTTAAGGTAGACATTTTTACAAGGTCAGAATCAGTATACTCCGATTTTGCAAAAATCTCTTTCATCTCGATAAGCAAATCTTCCGCAGTTTCAAGCTTTTCATTAACTATTTTACGAGCCTCGGTTTTTGCCTTTAACAAGAAGTTCTCACGCTCTTTATCAAACTTTTCTCTATCTTTTATCAGGTTTTGATATAAAATAGTTTCCTTTTCTTTAATTTCAAGAATTTCTTTTTTAAGGTTTTCACTCTCAATTCGAGATTTTTCAGCTTGTGCAAGTACTTTATCGAGCTGAACTTTTTCAGCATTCATTAGTCCTCTTGCCCTATCAATAACGCTTTTGTCAACACCTAAACGTTCGGAAATTGCAAGCGCGTTTGAATTTCCCGGCGTTCCCATATTGATTTTATATAAAGGCGAAAAGGTGTCACAGTCAAAATCCATAGATGCATTAATAATACAATCGCTAACAAGAGCAAATTCCTTTAAAGTGGAATAGTGAGTAGTAACAACGCCGAAAGACTTAAGCTTAATTAATTTTTCTAATATCGACTGAGCAAGGCAAGCACCCTCTTCAGGATCGGTACCAGCGCCTATTTCGTCGATTAAAACAAGTGATTTTTCATCGGCATTTTCAATTATTTGCTTAAGATTTTTAACGTGTGAAGAAAAGGTTGAAAGACTGTTTTCAATACTTTGCTCATCACCGATATTACAAAAAATCTTATTAAATACTGAAATTGACGACCCCTCGCTCGCCGGTATGAAAATTCCGCTCATTGCCATTAAAGAAAATAGACCAACGAGTTTTAACGTAACTGTTTTACCACCAGTATTTGGACCGGAAATTAGCACATAATTGTAACCGTTTCCAAAATTAATAGAGATAGGAACTACGGTGTCTTTTGAAATTAAGGGGTGTCTACCCTCTCTAACGTCAAAAATGCCGTTTGCGTTAAGTTTTGGATAAACGGCTTTTATCTTGTAAGAATACTCAGCTTTTGCAAACGCAACGTCAATTTCGGTCAAATACTCTATATTTTCAGTTAAATTATCGGCAATCGTACTAACTTTTTCGGTAAGCTCGTATAAAATGCGTTCAACCTCAGCAATTTCCGCTAAAATTTCACGCCTTAAATCGTTATTTAAATCTAAGACCTCCTGAGGTTCAATAAAGAAAGTACTACCGCTTGCAGACCTATCGTGAATAAAGCCTTTAACAGCGCCAACGTGCTCGGATTTTACAGGAACAACGTATCTGCCGTTTCTCATTGATACAATATTATCTTGCAAATATTTGTTTGCGCCCGCTCTCATATAGCTTTGTAATCTTTCTCTAATTTTCTCATTTATACGCTTGATTGCTTGGCGAATTGAATAGAGTTTATCGGACGCCCTATCAGAGATATCCTCATCACTAACAATTTTAGAAAAAATCTCATTTTCTAAGTAATTATCGAAAAATATACGGCTTGCTATATTTTTTAAAATAGGTTTATTTTCAGAAAATTCAAGTATTTCACTAGACGTTAACCTCGAGGAACGAAGTAGCCTTGCAACCTTTAAAAGCGCTGCAGGTGATAAAGTTGATAGCTTTTTCGAAAGCTCTAATTCATCGTTAATTTTATCAAAGTAAACAACTCCTTTTACTCCCTCAACGTATAAATTATAAGCCTCGTTAGTTTTATCAAGCAAAAACTTTGCATCGTTAAACTCGCCTAAAACGTCTTGATTTTTAATAATTTCCTTAGAGGTTTCTAATACGGCAAAGGAACTAACCTTTTCACATATTTTATCAAATTCTAAGGTTGTTAAAACTTTGTTATCTATCATTTAATCCCCTTTTTTAAGTTGCCACTTGTTTCAATACTTGGTAAATCAATAGTTAAATCAACAACTTTATGTGCACCGCTTAAATTTATTAGTTTTGCATTGTTATAAACTTTGAACCTGCACTCTGAAAGCTTATAACGCCTTACTTTAAAGCGCCTATTAGCAGTATCAACAAGTGTAAAATCAGCTTTTATATCGCAGTTTTTACAATTTTTACCGAGCGGACAATAAATCAAATCCATAATTTCAATAGCACCACCGCTGAGCACGAATAATGGATAATTTAACTTACTAATCTCATTAAAAGATAGTTCTTTTGATGCACATATATACTCTATACCACTATGCATTAAATATTCAACGTTCAAACTGTTAAATACGTTAAAACCAACGCCAGCAAAAAGCTTTAAGCCTTTAGATAGCGCGTATTCGTAAACCCAAACACCATCACCATACACACCGTCATATTTATCAACTATTTTATCAATAATTTCTAAATCGCGACCACTTGCAAACGGCGGAACGTACAGCCAAACACGATTGTTGCCATTTGGAGTTTTAGCATTTGAATAATCGTTTGGAAAGTAAATTATATTATCACACTCTTGCTCAAAATTACTATCTGAAACAATTAAAGCATCCGCCATTTTTAAGCTGTTTTCAATCTTATATTTAGGCGCATATTTTTCGATAATATAAGGCTTTTTAAATATTTTTCTATAAAATAATTCTTCGTAAAAACGCGCTCTCAATTTATTAAGTGCACTCTTTACTATAAAGCAGTTATCATCAAAATAGTCAAAATTTATCGTTGCGTTATAAGGATAAATATCAGTCTTTTTAAGTGAGGTTTCAATATCGTTTTTAGTGATAGGAGCACTCTTTGCACACTCAACCACAAATTCACTTTCAACAAAGTGTTCCCCACTTGAAATTTTTAAAGGCTCGCCAGCTTTTAAATATACCGATACTGAAATACTCTTTTTCCTATCGCTATCGCAAAGTAAGTTATATAAATCAACTTTTTTAGTTAAATGAACGTCATCACCAGCTAAAACTTTGCCCATGTATTTAATTTTTAATTGATTTTTTACTAAAACGGTTGTTGCATTTCCAACCTCAAGCCCGTTTCTTATAATTTTAAAGGAGTCACCTACCACTAAAGGCAAATTGCAATCTAATATAAGCTCATCATTGACAATTTTTTTAACCTTGCCAACTTTTAACCCCATATTATTTTGGATTTTATCCGAAATAAACCCATATTTTTGCCCAAAAGCAAGCCCTTTTGTGTAATTACCTCTATTAAAAGCAATTTTTAATGCATTATAAAGGGTTTTGTCGTTATTGCCATTTAAAAGTTCTTTATAGTACTTAACCGCTGAATAAACGTATTCCTTACTCCTAAGCCTACCTTCAATTTTAAACGACTTTACACCGAGATTTTTTAAATATTCAATATCTTCTCTAACGGAAAGGTCTGCAAGTGATATCAAATAGCCACTTTTGACAGTTTTTGAACCATCTTCAATAGAATATTCTTTTCTACAAGGCTGTTTACACAAGCCACGATTACCGCTATTTCCGCCAACGAAAGAGGAAAAATAACAATGACCGGATAAACAAGTACAAAGTGCACCCTGAATAAATACTTCCGTTTCTATAATTTGAGAAATTTCTTTTATATCTTCGATTTTAGTTTCCCTTGCAAGTATTACGCGAGAAAAACCGCATTTTTTAGCGAGAATTGCACCGTATTTGTTACAAACGCCAGCTTGGGTAGACAAATGCAAGTTAATTTCAGGCATTATCTTCTTTAAATAATCACCTAAAAACAAGTCTTGTAAAATAAATGCGTCAACACCGTAAGAGTACGCCACGTTTATATCACTTAAAAGATTGTCAATCTCCGAGTTTTTGATAAGTGTGTTTACGGTAACGTATACTTTAACGTCAAATGCTTTAGCGTATGCAACGGCATATTTCAACTCGTCAAGCGTAAAATTATCGGCAGTTTTGCGTGCGGAAAAATCGGTGAGACCTAAATAAACGGCATCAGCACCTGCATTAATTGCGGATATTAAATTTTCCTTTGAGCCAACTGGCGCTAAAATTTCACACATAACTATATTGTACTCTATAATTTGTATAAATTAAAGTGTTTTTATAAAATTTGCCCGCCAAAACTGACGGGCAAGTCTTTATCTTAATACTATATTAGAGGTTTTAAGCCCTGCTAAAATCTTTGCAACAGATGCATCAACCTCTTCTAAGGTAAGCGAGCGTTCGAGATTTGAGAAAGTTAAGTGATATGCCATACTCTTTTTGCCGTTCTCAAGCTGATTACCCTCGTAAATATCGAAAAGTTCGATAGAAACTAAAGATTTATCGGAATATTTCTTAATAAGCCTTACAGTATCGCCGTTGGTAACCGACTTATCCATAACAAGAGCAAGATCGCGCTCAACCGAGGGGAATTTCGGGAAAGGCTTAAACAAAAGCTTTTTATTAAGCATTTTTGAAATTACGCCGTATTTGATTTCACCAACGTATAAGCGCTTATCAACCCCAAGCTTTTCAGCTACCTTTGGGCTAAGCTCACCTATATAGCCGATTGAACGATTGCCGATAGTAATTTCAGCACTTCTCGTAGGATGCATAAAGGTGCGCTCGCACTTTTTAAAGTCAACCTTAAACGTAGCACCTAAAACCTCAAGTAAACCCTCAACAACGCCTTTAATAGTAAAGAAATCTTCATTTCCGAACATACCGAGCGCTAAAACTTCGTTTTCAACGGGAAGTTCAGTAAGAGGTAACGCTTTAGGATTATAAGTTTTTGCAAACTCAAAGAGCCTACCGCTTAAATTTTTCTTATTGATATTATTAACGATAACTCTAGTTAGTGACGGAACTACAGCCGTTCTCATAACGGATAAATCTTCGCCGAGCGGATTTAAAATCTTAATAAACTTATACTCGTCACTGTTCTTATCAAGCCCAAACACGTCGTATTCTTTTTCGGATACAAACGAATAGGTAATCGCCTCGGAAAAACCTTGTGAAACGAGATAGTTTTTAGCTTTATTTAAGTCTTTTTGTTCTTTATTAAGACCACCTACGGTGATTGACGCATCTTTTAAAAGGGTATCTTCAATGTGGTCGTAACCGTACATTCTGATAACCTCTTCGGCAAGGTCGGGATAATCCTCAACGTCATCACGATACGGAGGAATAGTAGCAACGATATCGTCACCGTTAATTTCAACGCCAAAGTTAAGCCTTTTTAAAATATCTTCAATAACGTCAGTAGGAACAACTATACCTAAAACCTTATTGATTTTAGAAATTTTAGTTATAATCTTCTTAGGCTCGGTTGATACGGAGTTAACGTCGATATAAGTAGATGCAATCTTACCTATTTCAAGCTCGTCAATGAGGGATAATGCACGTTTCATACCAAGCTCGGCAATATACGCATCAGTTCCCTTTTCAAAGCGTGAGGAAGAATCAGAACGCTTACCTAATGCTCTTGACGTACGCCTAATGCTATCGCGCTTAAACATTGCCGATTCAAATACGATTGATTTAGTTGTGTCTTCAATACAACTTGACTTACCGCCCATAATACCAGCTATGCATTGAGGTTTGTTTTCATCGCAAACAACTAAGTTTTGGTCGTTTAAAGAAAATTCCTTATCGTCAAGCGTAGTTATCGTTTCGCCATTACCTGCACGGCGAATAACGAGTTTTTGACCTTCTAAGTATGAATAGTCAAAGCTGTGCATCGGCTGACCGATTTCCATAAGAACGAAGTTAGTAACGTCAACGATATTGCTAATTGCTCTAATGCCAACGCTATTGAGCCTCTTTTGCATCCATTTGGGAGACTCACCGAGTTTAACCTCGTCAACGAAAGACGCAACGTATCTCGGGCAAAGTTCGCTATCTTTAACCTCAACGGAAAGTTTATCTTCAGTTTTAAAATTAGAAGTTTTATAGGTTAAATTAGGCATTTTAAGAGGCTTATTCAAAACTGCTGCAACCTCTCTTGCCAAACCTAAAATACTGTGGCAATCGGGGCGATTTGCAGTAACTCCTATATCAAAGATAACCTCGTCGAGCCCAACAATAGACTTGATGTCATCACCGTTAGTTAAGGAGTTATCGAGTATCAAAAGCCCGTCGTAAGACGCACCCTTGTACATTTCTTCAGTTACGCCTATCTCACCGCCAGCGCAAAGCATACCGAAGGAATCGTAACCGCGGAGTTTACCCGCCTTTATAGTCATTACGCCCTCGATAGTAACGTGGTCTTTTGCAGTTGCGTAAACGGTTGCACCAACGAGCGCAACGGGAGCTTTTATTCCAACCTTAACGTTGTCAGCCCCACAGCAAATTTGGAAAACGCCGTGCTTTCCACAATCAACCGTGCAAAGATGTAAGTGTGTATCAGGAATAGCCTCGCAAGTTAAAACCTCGCCGACTACTACGCCAGAAATATCCTTGCCGTTTTCAATAACCTCTTCCACCTCGAAACCGCAGGAAAAGAGTTTGTTTTTAAGATCTTCAACCGAGATATCAGAGATATCTACGTAA
>JAFQEV010000056.1 GCA_017398825.1 Clostridia bacterium | reverse complement strand
ATGTACGTTCACACGGAGATGTTTGTATGAGTATGGAAAAAACGGCGCAATATTTAGAACAAGCGCTTATGGAATTTAATCCCGTAGTTTTAGATTACGGCAAGGATAAAGTCGTTGGCTTTCCTAATGAAAACGGCAGTAGCGACCTTGTAATTTTTATAAAGACTGACGATATCGTTATGACGTTTGGTTTTCAAAACGCGCACTTTGCTGTGGATGATTTGAATTCTTGCGTAGAACACACTAAAAAATACTTAAACAGCGAATATTCCTCGGTTGAGTTTTTCGTTGGTGAAAAGGACGTTTTTGGGGGTTCTCGCCCATCAAACACGGTAAAATTTGATACGGTTGAAGGTATAGTTGACTGTTACAGTTGTGGTAGCGAGCAGGCAAAAGAAGGCTTGTATAAGTTTTTTAGAGAAAATAAAGGAGTTATCGTTAGGGCAGTTAGTTACGACAATAAAATCAACTGTGTTTCCAAAATAGATTACGATGGAAACGATTACGTTGTAACGGTGGTGAGATAATGCTTGGCTTAGCTGTAAACGTGTTGGCGGTAGTTGGTTGCTCGCTACTTGGCTTGCTTTGTAAAAAGATTATAAACGATAAGATTGAAACAGTAGTAATGCAAGCGCTCGGAGTTTGCGTTATGGTTATAGGTATAACCGATGCTATAAATCCTGTTTCCGGAACTGCCGGAATACTCGTGCTCCTTATAAGCTTTGCCGTTGGCTCTATTATCGGAACGCTACTCAATTTAGAGGGCTTGTTCGATAAAGCTGGAAACGCTCTGCAAAAAGCTTTTTCTAAAAAAACCGAAGAGGGCGACAATAAGTTTTCCGAGGGGTTCGTTCAAGCAACTATGATATTTTGCATAGGTGCAATGGGGATTTACGGAAGTATTGAGGCTGGGCTTGGCGCACATAAAACCTTGCTTGTAAAGGCTGTGCTCGATGGAACGGTTGCATTAATTTTAACGGTGAAATACGGCATAGGTGTATTGTTTTCAGCAATACCCGTGCTGTTGTATCAAGGTGTATTTGTATTGCTTAGCGGGCTTATAGGTCCATATTTAACAAGTCAGCTTGCATTTAGGCAGGAGCTTTCGGCAATCGGTGGCGTGTTTGTGTTTATGGTAGGCATTAACCTTGTGGGAATAAAAAAGCTCCACATTGCAAATATGTTACCTGCAATACTCGGCGCTTGTTATTTCTTAATATTTTAAAATATAAAATTTCGGCAAAACGCAAATTAGCGCGTTTTGCCGTTTTTTTTTTCAAAAAAAGTCAAAAATAACTCAAAAAACACCACTTTCGTATTGAAATTTTTAATTATTTATATTATAATTAATTAAAAGGAGCAACGTTTACTTATATGAAAACCGATTTACCTTGCTATTTATTCCATCAGGGAACAAATTTTAACGCGTACGAACTTCTCGGCGCGCACTTTTGCGTGCAAAACAACGTTAAAGGTGTTGTTTTTAGGGTTTGGGCGCCAAACGCAAAGTCGGTATCGGTTGTAGGTGAGTTTAACGGTTGGAATAAAGATGCGTGTGTAATGCATAAAATCTCCGTTGGGATATACGAGGCTTTCGTTGAAAACGTGAAAGAGTTCGATGCGTATAAGTACGCAATCACCACGGATAGCGGAGAGGTTATTTTAAAGGCAGACCCTTACGCATTTCATTCCGAAACTCCGCCGTACACCGCGTCAAAGGTGTATAACCTCAAAGGCTTTAGGTGGACGGACGGTGAGTTTTTAAAAGCTCAAGAAGAAAAGAACCATTTAAAATCTCCCATAAACGTTTACGAGGTGAATTTAGCCTCGTGGAAGAGGAAAGAAAACGGCGATTATTATACCTACTTAGACCTTAAGCGCGAGCTTGTTCCGTACGTTAAGAAAATGGGCTATACTCACGTTGAGTTTATGCCGGTATCGGAATATCCTTTTGACGGTTCGTGGGGTTATCAAGTAACGGGGTATTACTCAATTACTTCTAGATTTGGAACGCCTAAAGATTTTATGAGCCTTGTAAACGCCTTTCATAAAGTAGGCATCGGCGTAATAGTTGACTGGGTGCCCGCGCATTTCCCTAAAGACGCGCACGGTCTTATGGAATTCGACGGTAAACCGCTTTACGAATATCAAGGCAAGGATAGGCAGGAAAACGAGGTTTGGGGAACAAGGTATTTTGACGTTGGTAGGGAAGAGGTGCAAAGCTTTTTAATATCTAACGCAAACTTCCTGTTTGAACAATTCCACGTTGACGGTTTGAGGGTTGACGCTGTTGCCGCAATGCTTTATCTCGATTATGATAAGCGCCCTGGCGAGTGGGTTCCCAACGCTTACGGCGAGAATAAAAATCTCGAGGCGATTGCGTTCTTCCATAAACTCAACAAAGAGATTTTTGCAAGGTTTCCACGCGCGCTAATGATTGCCGAGGAATCTACTGCTAACGTAAAAGTAACGGGTCCCGTTCACGAGGGTGGGCTTGGCTTTAACTTTAAGTGGAATATGGGCTGGATGAACGATACTTTATCGTATATGTCAACCGACCCCCTCTTTAGATGTTATGACCATAATAAACTCACTTTTTCGTTAACTTACGCGTTTAGTGAAAATTACGTATTGCCCTTATCGCACGACGAGGTTGTGCATGGTAAAAAATCCGTGCTTGATAGAATGCCGGGGGCTTATGAAGATAAGTTTGCTGGCAACCGCGCGTTGATGGGCTACATGATGGCTCACCCCGGTAAAAAACTCACTTTTATGGGTCAGGAATTCGGTCAATTTAAGGAGTGGAATTACAAAGAGGGCGTTGAGTTTTTCTTAAAAAGCTATCCTATGCACGCAAAACTGAGCGTGTTTTATAAAGAACTCAATGAGTTTTATAAAAACACTCCAGCCCTTTATCGCTTAGACGATGGCTGGAATGGTTTTTCTTGGATAGACGCTGATTTGAAAGACGATAACTTGTATTCCTTTATCCGTCGTGACGGGGAGGGGAACGAGCTCGTTGCCGTAATCAATATGAGTGGAAAAGATACGGAATACTTTATTCATAGTTCCACGGCAAGTTACGGAGTTGCGTTTAATTCCGATAAAGTGAGGTACGGTGGCTGTGGTAAATACCGCAAACTTGTTTATAAACCTCAAAAATTAAAGGACGGGCGAGTTGGAATACTTCTAAAAATTCCAAAGCTGTCGTTTGTATATCTTGAAAAGGTAACCGATTAAATTCGGTAAAATATTTGTAATCAAACAAGGGGGACAATATGATTTACAAGAAAAAATGTATGGCAATGTTGCTTGCCGGTGGGCAAGGTAGCAGGTTGTACGCCTTAACCAACAAAATAGCAAAACCCGCAGTTTCTTTCGGTGGAAAGTATAGAATTATAGACTTTCCTCTTTCAAACTGTGTAAATTCGGGCATTGATACCGTAGGTGTATTAACGCAGTACCAGCCGTTAATCTTAAACGAATATATCGGCAACGGTCAACCGTGGGATTTAGATAGGAACTTCGGTGGTGTTCACATCTTATCGCCCTATCAGGCAAAGGAAGGCTCGGAGTGGTTTAAGGGTACGGCTAACGCGATATATCAAAACTTGTATTTTATAAAGCGTTATAATCCCGAGCACGTTTTAATACTTTCGGGCGACCATATCTACAAGATGGATTACTCCAAGATGCTTGACCACCATATTAGAACTAACGCCGATTGTACAATCGCTGCATTTAAAGTTCCTATGGAGGAGGCGTCCCGTTTTGGTATATTGAACGTTAAAGAGGATGGAGAGATTTACGAGTTTGAGGAAAAGCCCAAACAGCCTAAGTCAGATTTAGCGTCAATGGGTATATACATTTTCAAGGCTGAAAAGCTTTATAAGTACTTAGAGGAGGACGAAAAGCTCCAAGGTAGCCGTAACGATTTTGGTGGGGACGTGTTGCCGAGAATGTTATCGCTTGGCGAGAAGATGATGTCCTATGAATTCTACGGATACTGGAAGGACGTTGGAACGATATCCTCTTTATACGATGCTAATATGGACTTGCTTGGCGATACTCCTAATTTCCAAGTAGATGAAAAGTCTTGGATAATAAGGTCGAGAAACCCGATTGAGCCCCCTCATTATATTAGCGACAATGCAAGGGTTGTAAACAGCGCGATAATTTCTGGCTGTGAAATCTACGGCACGGTAGAAAACTCCGTTTTATCTCACAACGTTGAGGTTGAAGAGGGCGCAATCGTTAGAAACAGTATTATTTTTAGCGGTGTTAAGATAAAGAGTGGTGCAGTAGTTGAAAACTCGATAATTGCAGAGGACGCGGTTATTGAGAAAAACGCAGTTGTCGGCGGTGTTACTGAAGATAGAAAGATTGCGGTTATAGGTGGCGGAATTACCGTTTCCGAGGGTAAAACCGTTGAGCCTGGCGCAATGGTAGAAAAGGACGTGTAAGGGGGTAAATATGAACGCATTAGGTTTAGTATTTTCAAATATTCACGATAACAACGTTCCCGAGCTTACTCAAGACAGAACTATGGGGTCTATCCCGTTTTGTGGAAGATACCGTCTTATAGACTTTGCTCTTTCAAACCTTGTAAACTCTGGGATAATGAAAGTAGGTCTTATTACTAAGAGCAACTATCAGTCACTTATGGACCACGTTGGTTCTGGTAAGGACTGGGATTTGGCTCGCCGTCGCGGTGGCTTGCACATTTTGCCTCCGTTCGGTCTTAAGGAAAACGTTTTATACAACACTCGCTTAGAGGCGTTGAGAGGAGCTAAAAATTTCCTTGCGCGCTCTGACGAAGAGTACGTTGTAATGACTGATTGCGATAACGTTTGCACTTTGAACTTTGATAAAATTTTGCAAGAGCATATCGCAAAAAATGCGGATATTACTCTCGTTTACATCAAGAGGGATTCTTCCGAGGTTAAGGAAGTTCAAAACAAAATGGTTGTCGGGTTAGAAGATAACGGCAGGGTAAACGCCATCTCATTCTCTCCGAGAACTCAGGGTGAAATTAATCTCTATACTAACGTTTGCTTGTTAAAGAGAACTTTACTTCAAACGCTTATTGCCGATGCTTTCTCTCACGGATATAGCCATTTCGGTAAAGACGTTTTGGTTAGAAACGTAAACAACCTTAGAATTTTTGCGCACGAGCACAAGGGCTACTACGTAGCGCTCAATTCTCTCCAGAGTTACTACTCTGAATCGCTTAAGTTCTTAGACCGTTCCGTTCGCGACGAGATATTTAGAAAAGTTGACGTATACACTAAGGTAAAAGACAGCGCTCCCACTCGTTACGGTGCAAACGCAGTAGTTAAGAACTCGCTCATTGCCGACGGTTGCGTAATCGAGGGAACGGTTGAAAACTCCATTATTTTCCGTGGAGTAAAAATCGGAAGGGGCACGGTAGTTAAGAATTCGATACTTATGCAGGGTACAATCACGGGTGAAAACGTAACCCTTAACGCTATAGTTGCCGATAAGAACGTCGTTGTTAAAGATAGGCGCGTATTATCCGGCTGTGAAACGCACCCGTTCTACATTAGCAAGAACATAATAGTTTAATAACTTATACTACGATTAATTAAGGAGTTAAAATGGCTAGAACAACTAAAAAGAAAGTCGTTATCCAAAAGAAAAAAAGCGTATTATTTATCGCGTCCGAGGCAAATCCCTTTGCTGGTACGGGCGGTCTTGCCGACGTTATAGGTTCACTTCCCAAAGCACTTGCGGGAAACGGTGAGTTTGACGTTAGGGTGGTTATTCCTCTCTATAAGGACTTTTCCTCTCTCTATCGCGATAAGTTGAGATTTGTTGGCAACTTTAACGTTCCGCTTGCTTGGAGAAATCAGTACTGCGGTGTTTTCGAATACGATTACGAGGGAGTAAAATTCTATTTCTTAGATAATGAATTCTACTTCTTAAGAGACGGTTTATACGGTTTTTACGATGACGGGGAAAGGTTTGCTTTCTTCTCAAAAGCGTCGTTAGACCTTATGAAATTCCTTGATTTTTATCCCGATATCGTTCACGCACACGACTGGCAGTCCGCACTTTCGGTAATATATTTAAAAACCGCTTATCGTTACGAGTATGGATACGATAAGATAAAAACGATGTTCACAATTCACAACATCGAATATCAAGGTAAATTCGGCAAAGAGATAATGGGGGACGTATTTGGGCTCTCCGATGAATATTACGCCGATTTAGAGTATGATAATTGCGTAAATTTATTAAAGGGCGCAATGGTATTATCAGATATCGTTTCAACCGTATCGCCGACCTATGCCGATGAGATTAAGTATGATTATTTCTCTCACGGTTTATCGCCCGTTGTAAATGCGGTTGCGCACAAAACGGTTGGAATACTCAACGGTATCGACCAAACGGTGTATAATCCCGAGCTTGACGAGAGAACTTTTGCAAAGTACTCCGCAAACGATATCTCTGGGAAGGCAGTTTGCAAAAAGGAACTTCAAAAGATGCTTGGTCTTCCTGAAAAAGCTAACGTTCCTGTAATTGCGATGATTTCGAGGTTAGTTGGGCACAAGGGCGTTGATTTATTAAAATGCGTAATCGACGAACTCCTTGGTGAAAAGGTTCAACTCGTAATACTTGGCAAGGGTGAAAAGCAGTACGAGGATTTCTTTAGAAAGGTGCAGGACGAGTATTCGTCAAAGTGCAGAACGGTTATTGCATACAATAAAGATTTATCGTCAAAAATTTATTCGGGGGCGGATATTTTCTTAATGCCGTCCAAATCCGAGCCTTGCGGTCTTTCGCAAATGATTGCGGCAAAGTACGGCACTGTTCCCGTTGTAAGAAAGACGGGAGGCTTGGCAGATAGTATTACTCCGTATAATCTTAATAGGACCGAGGGCAACGGCTTTAGGTTTGAAAATTACAATGCACACGAGATGCTCTACGTTTTAAAAGACGCTATTTTTACCTATGGCGATAAAGAAACGTGGAAAAAACTCGTGCTCTCGGCTATGACGACGGATTTCTCGTGGAAAAAGTCGGCAACCGAATATGAAAAAGTTTACAAAAAATTACTTTAATATTTTACAATAAGGAGAATTATGAGCAAAACTACAATGACTCAGAAAGATGCCGAAACTCTACTTCAAGGCAAGCTTTCAAGGTATTTCGGCGTTACCTTCCAAGAGGCAACCGAAGAACAGGTTTACAAAGCGGTGGTAATGTCGGTTAGAGATATTCTACTCGAAAAAAGAAAGAATTATCATTACAAAATTAAGGACGCAAAAGGCAAAAGAGTATACTATCTCTGCATGGAGTTTTTGCTCGGGCGCACTCTTAAAAATAGCGTATATAACTTAGGTTTAGAGGACGTTTTAGATAAAATTTTATCCTCCAAAGGCTTTTCGCTTGAGGATCTTTACGAGCACGAGCCGGACGCTGGTCTTGGTAACGGTGGTCTTGGTAGGCTCGCCGCTTGTTATATGGATGGTTTGGCATCGTGCGACTATCCCGCAATGGGCTTTTCAATAAGATATGAATACGGTTTATTCAAGCAAAAAATCGTTGACGGTTGGCAAATGGAGTTGCCTGATATTTGGTTGCCCGGTGGCGAGGCTTGGCTCACTCAACGTTTAGATAAGACTTTCAAGATTAAGTTTGACGGTAGAGTGTTGGAAACTTGGACTGAAAAGGGTATGAAGGCACAGCTCGTTGATTATAACGAGGTTGAGGCAGTTCCCTACGATATGATGATTTCAGGAAAAGATAGCGAGGCTGTATCAATCCTTAGGCTTTGGGCTGCAAGGGCTGTTGATAAGTTCGATATGAACTCTTTCTCTCAAGGTAACTATATGGAGAGCTTGAAAGAAAACAACGAGGCTGAACTTATAAGCAAGGTTTTATATCCCTCTGACAATCACTTTGAGGGTAAGTCTTTAAGGCTTAAACAGCAATATTTCTTAGTTTCGGCATCTTTACAAAATATTTTAAGCGACCATTTACACAGGTTTGGCACTTTAACTAACCTTCATGAAAAGGCTGCAATTCACATTAACGATACGCACCCCGCGCTTTGTATTCCCGAGCTTATGCGTTTACTTATGGACGAGTACGGCTTTACTTGGGACGATGCGTGGTATATCGTTGTAAACACGGTGGCGTACACAAATCACACCGTTATGCCCGAGGCTCTTGAAAAGTGGAACGAGGACTTAATCGAGAGAAGACTTCCGAGAATTTACGCAATCATCAAAGAAATCAACCAACGTTTCTGCGGCGAGATGTGGAATTTGTTCCCTGGGGACTGGGGTAGAATTGAAAAAATGGCAATCTTAAGCCACGGTCAAGTTCGTATGGCTAACCTTTCAGTTATCGGTTCGCATAAGGTAAACGGCGTTTCCGCATTGCACAGCGATATTATAAAGGAAAGCGTATTTAAAGAATTTTATCAAGTAACGCCTGAAAAGTTTACAAACGTTACTAACGGCATTGCTCATAGAAGATGGCTTTGCCAGTCTAACAAAGAGCTTTCCGCCCTTATTACCGAGCTTATAGGTGACGGATTTGTAAAGGACGGCAGTCAGCTTGAAAAGCTCGGCGCGTTCAAGAAAGATAAAACCGTTTTAAAACGCTTAAACGAAATAAAGGCGATCAAGAAAAAGCAGTTTAGCGATTACGTTTACAAAAAGCAGGGCGTACTTATCAATCCTGAAACTATGTTTGACGTTCAGGCAAAGCGCCTCCACGAGTACAAGCGCCAGCTTTTAAACGCAATGAACGTTATATCTATTTATAACGACTTAAAAGAAAACCCCGACCTTCCCATGCTCCCGAAAACGTTTATTTTCGCAGCAAAGGCAGCGCCCGGTTACTATTTTGCTAAGCAAATCATTAAACTTATTTGTTATCTTGCTGAAGATATCAATAAGAACCCCAACCCCAAGATTAGGGAGAAATTAAAGGTTGTATATCTTGAAGATTACAACGTTACTTTAGCTGAAAAGCTTATGCCGAGTGCCGAGGTTTCCGAGCAGATTTCTACTGCAGGCAAAGAGGCGAGCGGTACGGGTAATATGAAGTTCATGATAAACGGCGCGTTAACCTTGGGTACTTTAGACGGTGCTAACGTTGAAATGAGCGAGACTGTAGGGCTTGATAATATCTTTATTTTCGGTCTTAAATCTCACGAAGTTGACGAGCTTTGGCAGTCCGGCTATAACGCAACGGAATTTTACAATAACAACGTAAAACTCCAAAAGGTAATCGAATCGTTAAAGCGTGGATATAACGGTGAGAGTTTTGCAATGATTGCAGATTATCTCTTAACTAACAACCGCGTTGCCGATCCATATATGTGTATGGCGGATTTCAACGATTATCAAACTGCGCGCCATAACCTTGAAAAGCTTTACGAAAACAAGATGAAATGGGCGGAAAAATCTCTTATCAATATTGCAGGCGCAGGCAGATTTGCTGCCGATAGGGCGATAAGAGAATACGCTAACAATATTTGGGACTTAAAAGTAATTAAATAAAATGATTTTTAACTATAATCCGCTCGACGTTAAATACAATAATCGTGGCGGTAGTGTAAAACGTGGCTCGGCTTTTTGCTTAAACGTTGAAACGGACGGCAAAGAGTGTAGCCTCATAATCGTTAACGATAAAAGTGGAAAAGAAGTCGTTTACCCTATGCAAAGAGTAGGCGACTTGTTTTCAGTTACCGTTAAAAGTTTAGACTTAGGTTTATACTTTTACCATTTCGAGTGCGACGGAAAGCTTTTTGGCAGAGATGATAAACTGCTTGCAAAACAGTATAAAAGCCGTGACGGGTTGCAAAAATATCAGTTGACGGTTTGCAAGCGAAATTTTAAAACTCCAAACTGGATAAAGGGTGGGGTTATTTATCAAATTTTCCCCGATAGGTTTTATAGAGCAGAGGTGGCAAACGTAAAGGAAAAGGGCGTTATGCGTTCTTGGGGTGACGAGCCGTTTTGGAAACCTAACGCGCAAGGTAAAATTCTAAACAACGACTTTTTCGGTGGTAATTTTAAAGGAATTGAAGAAAAACTTGGGTATTTAAAAGATTTAGGCGTTACCGCGATATATTTAAACCCCGTTTCCAAATCGTATTCCAACCACCGTTACGATACCTCTGATTATTTGCGTTTTGACGAGCTTTTAGGCACTGACGAAGAGTTTTTATCTCTTGTTAATAGTGCTAAGGAACAAGGCATAGAGATAATATTTGACGGTGTGTATAATCACACGGGAGACGATAGCGTGTACTTTAACAAGTACGGCAATTACAGCGAGCTTGGCGCATATCAATCAATGAGCTCAAAGTATTATAACTGGTATACCTTTCAAAACTTTCCAAACCTATACACGTCTTGGTGGGGGATAAACGTACTTCCAACAATTAACAAAAACTCTAAAGAGTTTGAGAAGTTTGTAACAAGCGATGTTTTAAAGCGGTATTTTGACTTTGGCGTATCTGGAGTTAGACTTGACGTTGTTGATGAACTTCCCTCCGATTTTGTTAAAAAGATAAGGCGTTCGGTTAAAAAATCTAACGAAAACGCAATTATAATAGGCGAGGTATGGGAAGATGCGTCAAACAAGATAGCATACTCGAGAAGGTGTGAATATTTTTGGGGGGACGAGCTTGATTCGGTTATGAATTACCCCTTAAAAAACGCGCTCATTAACTTTTTGCTAACCGGCAATACAGAAGTTTTGGAAAAGACGGTAAAGGAGCAAATTCACAACTATCCTCCATGCGTGTTAAACTCGCTGATGAATATCTTAGGCACACACGATACTCCGCGAATTTTATCCGTCCTCTCGGGCGTTAAAATACCTGATGAGAGAGAGGAATTATCCACCTTTAAACTTACAAACGAGGAGCGAGAACTCGCTGTAAAGCGCTTAAAAACGGCTTTATGCTTTATATTTACCGTATACGGAGTTCCTACCGTTTATTATGGTGACGAGCTTGGTTTCGAGGGCGGTAAAGACCCGTTTAACCGCAGGTGTATGACCTTTGACGGTGGTGACGGTGAGATTTATAACTTAGTTAAAAAGCTTTCCTTAATCCGTAAAGAAAACCCTGTGTTTATAGATGGTAAAATGGAAATAGTAACTTGCGAAAACGGCGTGTTTGCATTTACTCGAACTTTACGAAATGATGAAATTACCGTTGTTATAAACGCAGGTAATTATCGCTTTAACGTAAACGCCGAGGGCTTTACCGAGCTTATAAGCGGTGAAAATAAAAACGAGTATCAACTCGATAAAAACTCTTACTTAATTTTAAAACGGAGCTAATATGAACATTAACGAAAAATTGATGCAGGAATTCAATTTGACAAAAGAGCACACCGATAACGTAGTTGCGCTTTTAGACGACGGCAACACCGTTCCCTTTATCGCTCGCTATAGAAAGGAACTCACCGGTCATATTGACGACCAAGTTTTGAGGTCTTTATTAGATAGACTTAACTATCTTAGAAATTTGGAAACGAGAAAGGGTGAGGTTGAAAAATCTATAACCGAGCAGGGTAAGTTTACCGATGAGATTAAAGATGCTCTCGATAAAGCTGAAACCTTAACCGAGGTTGAGGATATTTACCGCCCGTACAAGAAAAAGAAGGAAACGAGAGCGACCAAAGCCATCGCAAAGGGTTTGTTACCTCTTGCCGAACAAATTTACGCTCAGGATAAGGCTGGAGCACCTCTTTTAGAGCTTGCAAAAGCATTTATCAATGAGGATTTAGGCGTAAATTCAGCTGAGGAGGCGCTGTCTGGCGCGTCTGATATTATCGCTGAAATGATTAGCGATAACGCAGAGATAAGAAAGGCGCTTAGGCGTATGTTTATCCGCCTTGGCGTAATGTATTCCGCCTTTGGTAAAGGGGTTGATATTGACTCCGAAAAGGCTGGCGTTTACGAAATGTACAAGGAGTTTTCCGAGTCCGTTCAAGAGCTTAAATCTCACAGGGTTTTGGCAATCAATCGCGGTGAGAAGGACGGTATATTAAAAGTTAAATTATCTATTCCCGATAGCGTTGCTCATAACGTTATAAAGAGGAGTGTAGTGCTTACGGATAGCCCCTACGTTGATTTTATCGTTTCGGCTATTGAAGATGCGTATAAACGCCTTATAGAGCCTTCAATTGAGCGCGAGGTTAGGAGTATGCTCACCGAAAACGCACAGGAAAGAGCTATAAAAACCTTTGAACAAAACTTAAGACCTTTACTAATGCAATCACCCCTTAAGGGAAAGGTTGTTATGGGCTTTGACCCAGGTCTTAGAACGGGTTGTAAGATAGCTATCGTTGACGAAACTGGAAAGGTGCTTGGCAAAACCGTAGTGTACGCAACTCTTCCCGATGAAAAGAAGAAAGAGCAGGCAAAGGATATCTTAAAGAAATTTATATCCAAATTTAACGTTGACGTTATTGCAATCGGCAACGGAACGGCATCTAAAGAATCTGAAATTTTCATTGCCGATCTTATCAAAGAATGCGATAGAAAGGTTTCGTACATTGTAGTAAGCGAGGCGGGGGCGTCCGTCTACTCGGCGTCCGAACTCGGCGCTGAGGAATTCCCTGATTTTGACGTTTCCGAGCGTTCCGCAGTTTCTATTGCAAGAAGATTGCAAGACCCTCTTGCCGAACTTATCAAGATAGACCCAAAGTCTATAGGCGTAGGGCAGTACCAGCACGATATGCCCGAGGCTCGACTTGACGAGGTTCTCGGCGGGACCGTTGAAGACTGTGTAAACACCGTTGGCGTTGACTTAAATACGGCGAGTGCATCGCTGTTATCGTACGTAGCAGGTCTTAATAAATCTATTGCTAAAAACGTTGTTGAGTTCCGTGAAACTAATGGAAAATTCACCTCGAGAACGCAACTCTTAAAGGTCAAAAAGCTTGGCGAAAAAGCCTTTACTCAATGCGCTGGCTTTTTAAGAATTGCAGGTGGAACAAGTATATTAGACAACACGGCAGTTCACCCCGAATCGTACGAGGGAGCTGAAAAATTACTCTCCCTTTTCGGCTATTCCGACGAAGACGTTAAGTGTGGAAAACTTTCGGATTTATCGGCAAAAATACAAAAGCACGGAATAGAAAAAGTATCCGCTTATTGCGGTCTTGGCGTAGATACTATCAAGGACGTTGCGTCCGAGCTCGCAAAGCCCGGTAGAGACGTGCGCGACGATTTACCCAAACCCGTTCTCCGCTCCGACATATTATCTTTATCCGATTTAAAAGAGGGTATGATAATATCGGGCGTAGTAAGAAACGTAACCGATTTTGGTGCGTTCGTTGATATCGGCGTTCATCAAGACGGGCTCGTTCACATTTCCGAGCTTTCCGATAATTTCGTAAGAGATCCGCAAACGGTTGTAAAAGTAGGTCAGCCCGTTCAGGTAAGGGTGAAGGGTGTAGACCTTAAAAAGAATAGAATTTCTCTTTCTATGAAAGGGCTTAAGAAGTAATAATGTGCAAATGCTCATTATTTTAAAAAGAATTGACAAACTTAATTATCGTTGATATAATTAAAAAGGTTAAATTTTGAAATTTAAAGGAGATAAAATATGTCTACGTTTGAAAAAGTTAAAAGTATGTTAGTTGAAAAACTCGGTATCGCTGAAGATAAAATCACTTTAGAGAGTGAGATAATCAAGGATTTAGGTGCTGACTCGCTTGACCTTGTTGAAATGCTTTTATCTTTAGAAGAGAACTTCGGTGTAACCGTTTCCGACGAGCAGACTGAATCTATCAAATCGGTAAAAGATATCGTTGATATTATCGACAATAAGTAATTGCAAAAAAACTTAAAAACGCCACGCGTAAAGCGGTGGCGTTTTTTCGTGCAAAGAAAAAAATATTGTGAAAAGCGGTTAATTTTATAATTAACCGTTGCCAAATTACTTTCAATATGGTATACTTTTTATGATAAAATAGCGATAATCTTTTTACGGAGTAAAAAATTGAGTAACGGCATAAAGGCAAAACAGAATAAAGATAAGTTCTTTACGGTTGAATTTTGGGGTGTAACGCTAATAGTTTCCGCCTTTTTACTTCTCGTATGCCTTCTTTTTGGAGAGAACGTTCTCTTCGAGATAGGAAAGGAGGTTCAAGTATTTATCTTAGGTTTATTCGGGTATCTTTCGTACCCGATACTTCTCGTGTGCATTTTTGTCGGCTTTACCATGCTTATAGGCAAAAAGAAAGAGAAAAAGCGTAGCCTTGCTAAGTTTAAGCGCTTGTTCATCTTTATTTTCCTCGTGCTTTGTTTATTAACGGTTATCACAGGACACAAAGAACCGAGTTCGTATGCCGAATATTTAGGATATTGCTTTAAAAGTGCAAGAGTAAGCGCCTCGTCTTGCGTTGCAGGCGGAGCACTTTTATCCTTGATTACGTTCTTCTTAGTTAGGTATTTGACTTATTTTTGGAGCGTAACTATTTTAATTGCTTGTCTTTCTATTTTCGTGTTGATGCTTTTAGTTCGCGCTACTAAAAAGGCGAACGATATGGGTAAGGGTGAACAGCCCAAACAAGCTGAGGGTTCAGAGCCACAGCCTCAACCGCAGGTTCAGCCTCAATATCAGCCTCCGCAAGCTCCCTATCAGCCTCCGTATCAACCACAGCAAAATTTTGGTTATACGCAAAGCCCTTACGGCGCACAGCCTAACGGATATATGGGCGGTTATCCTCAACAGCCCATTACTCAACCCCCGTTTGCTCCTCAGCGCCCAAACGAGTTTAACGGCTACGAGCGCAACGAGCTTTACGGCAATCAATCGCACGAATACAACAATCCCCCTGCGTATCAGGACGTTGATAAGCATGACGCCAACATGCAAATATTATACGGCAATCGCCCAAACACCTATTCCGAGGCGTATAGCGAAGGATTTTCCTCCGGCGAATTGAGGGTGGACGATAGCGATAGAGAACAAGCCCGCCAAGTATTGTTTGGGGACGGAGTGTCCTCTCCCATTAAGAAGGAAGAGGTTGTTAAAGATTACACGGTTGACGATTCCTTCTCGTTTAACCTTCAGCCCAAGCAAGAAGAGCCCGTTCAAGAGGTAACGGCAGAGCCCGTTATCGATAGCGAACCTATTGTTGACAGCGAGCCCATAGAAAGTTACGAAGAGCCCGTTCAAGAAAGCGTCGGCATTTCCGATGCCGTTTCGAGCACGGCGAGCGATTTACTCAAGAATTTAACTACCACCGAGCCTACGCCCAAGGCGACAAAACCCGTTTCCAAAGAGCCCGAGGTCGTTGAGGTGGACGAGGGTAGTGAGTATGCAAAGAGGCTTATTGAAAACATGCCTCTTAATTACAAGTACAAAAAACCGCCCATATCCATATTTAAAACGGCGGATAACTCTCAAAACAACTACGAGATAGAAGTGTTTAAAGCTGAGGTTAAGGCAAAGATTTTAACCACGCTTAAAACTTTCGGTATTGAAACGGATATTCCGAGAATTTTCAAAGGCCCTGCTGTAACGAGGTTTGATATAGCGATTCCGCCGGACGTTCCTATTGCAAAGGTAACAAAGCTCCAAGGCGACTTAAACTTGAGAATTGCCGCAAAGAGCGCAATCCGTATGATAGCGCCCGTTCCAAACACTTCGTACGTGGGAATTGAAGTTCCCAACAAAGAGGCTGATACCGTTAATATCAAAGATATTATAGTATCCGACCAGTTTATCAATTCAAAGCCCTTCTCCTTGACGTTTGCACTCGGAAAGGATATTATCGGAACGCCAGTTTCTCTTGACCTTGCCGATATGCCTCACGCATTAGTTACAGGAACTACGGGCTCTGGTAAGAGCGTATGCTTAAACACCTTAATACTCAGTTTAATAACCAAGTATGGTCCTGACGAGTTAAGATTTGTTATAGTAGACCCCAAACGCGTTGATTTAGAGCCGTTTAAGGAAATTCCTCACATGATGTTCGGTGAAATTATTGAGGATGTTCCCATGACTAATTCTATGCTCACTTGGGCGGTTGAAGAGATGGAAAACCGCTATCGTGAGCTTGCAAAATCGCGTTCTAAAAACATTAAAGATTACAACGTTAAAGCTCGCGCAAACGGCGAGCGCATAATGCCGAGAATAGTTATCATAATGGACGAGTTTGCCGACATTATGTTGCAAGACAAAAAGGGCGTAGCAACCAAGGTTTGCCTTCTTGCTCAAAAGGCTCGTGCAGCAGGTATTCACCTCGTTCTTGCCGCTCAAAGACCGTCGGTTGACGTTGTTGAAGGACCTATCAAGTCCAACTTACCCTCGAGAATTGTATTTAGAGCGTCGTCTACGCCAGACTCTATAGTATCGCTCGGTGAGCCCGGCGCTGAAAAATTGCTCGGCAAGGGTGACTGCTTATATAAGACGGGTGGAATGTTGAGCGTAGAGCGTGTAATGGGTGCATACGTTTCAGATGATGAGATGTATGCCGTTATCGATTACGTATCTCAAAACAACGATAAGTATTACGACCTTAACAACTGGTCGAAGATTAAAGCGCGCGTGTCCTCTACCTCTTCTGAAGATAGTGGTAGTTACGAAGGTGGCGAAGCTGTTAGCGGTGGCGGTGAAGACGGTGCTGTTGGCGGAATCGACCCCATCTACATTAAGGCAATGCGTGTTGGGTATAGCTTTGGCGGACTTTCGATGTCCTTCTTGCAAAGAAAGCTCGCAGTAGGTTTCCCGAAAGCAGGTAAGATTATAGACTGGCTTACCGATAACGGCTATATAACGCCGAATGCGGTAGGTGGTAAACGTCAAATGGTAATGACCAAGGAAGACTTTGAGGAAAAATTCGGAGCAGAATAATGCTTAAGGATAAAAAAATCGGGCTAATTTCGCTCGGTTGTGACAAAAATAGGGTGGACTCCGAAAGGGCTCTTGCCATAATAGGCGACAACGCCGTTTTAGTTAACGATATCAACGAGGCTAACGTAGTCGTTATAAACACTTGTGCTTTTTTGGAAAGCGCAAGGGCTGAGGCTGTTGAAACGGTGTTTGAGGTAAACTCTCTCCGCGGTAACGGCAATCTCGAAAAGATAGTCGTTACGGGTTGTTTACCGGAAAAATTCATCTCCGATATATTTGACGAGTTTATCGAGGTTGACGCATTTTTAGGTATCAATGATTACGACCTTTTAATGACTGCTATTGAAGAGACTTATAAAGGCAATAGAGTAAATTTCGTTGGTAAAAATAAAAAAGTTATAAAAAAAGAAAGAATTATGACAACCCCTTGTCACTATTCTTACCTTAAAATAGCAGACGGGTGCAACAATAAATGTACTTATTGCTTAATTCCCAAGATACGAGGCAAGTACGTATCAACTCCCATTGAGGAGCTCGTTGCCGAAACGAAGGAGTTAGGAGATTTAAAGGAACTTATTCTCGTAGCGCAAGACGTAACGCGTTATGGCGAAGATTTATACGGCGAGAAAAAACTCGTGGAGCTTATAAGAGCGCTTTCACAGCTCGATAACGTTGAGGGCATAAGGCTTTTGTACTGTTATCCAGACGCTATAACTAACGAGCTGATTAACGAGATTAAAACAAATCCCAAAGTGCTTAAATACGTAGATATTCCCCTCCAGCATTCTGAAAACGCTGTTCTAAAGAGAATGAACAGGCGTGGAACGAGGGAAGAGTATTTAGCACTTATTGCAAAACTTAGAGAGGAAATTCCATCAATTTCAATCCGCTCAACGTTTATCACGGGTTTTCCTGGGGAAACGGAAGAAGATTTTAGTGGGCTTGTAAACTTTATAAAAGATGCTAAGCTTTCAAACGCAGGCTTTTTTGCATATTCGAGGGAGGAGTTTACTCCAGCGTATAAACTCCCTAATCAAATTGAAGAGAGCGTAAAGCAGGCAAGGCTTGAAAAACTTTATTCAGTTCAAAAAGAGATTTCTAAAGAAAATTTACAAAAATTAGTTGGAACGACCATCGAGGTTGTTTGCGATGGTATTGATTACGAAAAGCAATCCTTTTACGGTAGGCATTACGGCTTTGCTCCCGATATTGACGGAAAGGTGTATTTCACTTATGACGGAACTATCGCGCAGGGAGAGAGTTACAGCGTATACGTAGAGGAGGCTGACGAGTACGATTTACACGGGAGGGCACAAGATGAATTTGCCGAATAAACTTTCACTAATCAGAATTATCATGGTACCTATATCGGTTGCGTTGTTTTATATGACGTTTATACCGTATAACTACGTTTTATCCGCTGCGGTATTCGCCATAGCGTCGTTTACCGACTTTTTGGACGGTTATATTGCGAGAAAATACAATCTTGTAACCGACCTTGGAAAGTTTTTAGATACTATTGCCGATAAGGTTTTAGTTCTTGCGTTACTCACCGTAATGCTCACAAACCCCTGTGTAATGGCGGGTAGCTTTGGTTATACTTTTGGCGCTCTCGCAGGCGGAATAGGCGTAACTATAATAGTGGCAAGAGAGTTGGTTGTATGTTTCCTTCGTATGATTGCAGCGGGAAAGGGCAAAGTGCTCGCCGCTGAAAACGTTGGTAAAATCAAAACGTTCACAACTGATTTTGCAATATTATTCCTCTTAGTAGCGGTAGATTTACCCGTGCTTTACGTTCCGGGTATGGTATTGTTCCTCATCTCCGTTGCGTTGACGGTATATTCGGGAGTTTACTATCTCGTAAAGAATAGGGACGTGTTTTAATGAACCCCATAAAAACTTTTAAACTGTTTGGGCTTGATAAATCTCAACTCGTTACTTTTTTAACTGAAAATGGCGTTAAGCACGAGATTATATCAAACTCTAACGATATTTTGTTAAAGATAAATTACGACGGGTTGTCGGATACTTTTATTGACCGCTTTCAAAAAGAGTTTTTATCTAAATTTTCAATGTATATATACGCAGAAACGGATATATCTTTAGAAAATCAACTGGTAAAGATTTTGACGGTTAGGGGAGCAAAGCTTTCCGTTGCCGAGAGTTTTACGGGTGGAGGCTTATCAAGCCGTATAACCTCCGTTTCCGGCGCAAGCAAGGTGTTTTACGAGGGAATAGTTGCATATTCTCCCGATGCTAAGCACGATAGGTTGGGAGTTAGTTATCAAATTTTAGATACATTCAAGCCCGTTAGCAGTCAAGTAGCGTCCGAAATGTGTAAAGGTTTGCTGGAGCGTGGGTGTGATATTGCAATATCGACTACCGGCATTGCGGGCCCGAAATCAGATGATTCAGACTTCCCCGTTGGGCTTTGCTATACAGGCGTAAGCAGTAAAAGTAAAATTACCGTTTTTAAACATAAGTTTAAAGGAACGCGTGAAGATATTACAAAGAGTGGTATTGAGGTTGCGTTGTTCCACGCAATTATGGCTCTTCGTAGCGGTAGCTTTGACGTTTAAGATAGGTAATATATTAATTACGGATAAAAAAATATAGATATTTTTCAAATAAATAAAGGTGGATAAAATTATGAACGAAAAACAAAAAGCATTAGAGCAGGTTCTCGGTCAAATCGAAAAGCAGTACGGTAAAGGCGCTATTATGAAACTTGGCGCTGGCTCGGCTGATACTAACCTCGAGGTTATTTCTACTGGTTGTATGGCGCTTGACTTGGCACTTGGTGTTGGCGGTGTTCCTCGTGGAAGAATCGTTGAAATCTACGGACCGGAATCTTCTGGTAAAACAACCGTTGCCCTTCACGTAATTGCCGAAACGCAAAAAAAGGGTGGTATTGCAGCGTTTATCGATGCTGAGCACGCACTTGACCCTTCGTACGCTCAAAAGCTCGGCGTTAACCTTGATGATTTATACGTTTCTCAACCCGATACTGGTGAACAAGCTCTCGATATTACCGAAAGCTTGGTAAAAAGCGGTGCGGTTGACGTAATTGTTATCGACTCTGTTGCAGCGCTCACGCCAAAAGCTGAAATCGAGGGTGAAATGGGCGATAGTCACGTTGGTCTTCAAGCAAGGCTTATGTCGCAAGCGCTTAGAAAGCTCACGGGTATTACCAACAAGAGTAAAACCTGCGTTATCTTTATCAACCAACTCCGTGAAAAAGTTGGCGTAATGTTTGGCAACCCCGAAACGACTCCCGGCGGTAAAGCTCTCAAATTCTACGCGTCCGTTAGAATTGATATTAGAAAAGCTGATGCTTTAAAAGATGCTGACGGCTTGTACGGAAATAGAACTAAGGCAAAAATCGTTAAAAACAAGCTTGCTCCTCCGTTTAAGACTGCGGAGTTTGACGTTATTTACGGTCACGGAATATCTCAAGAGGGTTGTCTTGTGGATTTAGGTGTTCAGTACGGCGTTATTGAAAAATCTGGCGCTTGGTTTAGCTACAACGGTGAAAAGGTTGCTCAGGGTAGGGAAAAGGCTAAAGATTACTTAACCCAAAATCCCGAGGTTATGGCTGAGGTTGAACAAAAAATTCGCGAGGCTCATAAAGCACAATTCGAAAACAATTAACAAATCCTAATTTAAAAGCAACGGCGTTTTGCCGTTGCTTTTTGTTTAGCTTAAATTGTTGACGGAGAATAATCGTGGTGATATAATTGCATAGTAATATAGGAGAAAAACAATGTCGGATAAAAACCATATTTTATTTACCACGATTTCTTTTTTTGTGATAATAGTGTGTTTAATTTTAGCAAATATCTTTATTCATAAAGATAACCACAAAAAACTCGTTTTAAAAATTTCTGCAATACTCACCGTAATTATTCATTTTAGTAGTTTATACGTTGACTTTTTTGCGGGTAGAGAGCCGAGCGTTGAAGACTCAATGCTCCTTCCGTTATATCCCTGTAACGTCGCTATGTGGACGCTTGTGATTTTAGCGTTTATGAAGAGAACGGAAACTAAGTTATATAACTACCTTTGCGTAGTAACCTTTTACTTAGGTGTAATCGGCGGAATACTCGGTATCGTTATAAACGAGATATATATTAATAATCCAAACCTCGCAGAGTGGGGAGTGTTAAAGGGGTTATTAAGCCATTCCACTATGCTTTTCGGCTGTATCTATATTGTAACTGCAGGTTTTTTAAAACCGAGAGTATCAAATTTGTTCTACGTGTTCTTTGGATTGATACTTCTTATTGTTGACGGCGGTTTAATGATATTCTTGCACTGGATATTTAAATTAGAGCTCCCAAATTCAATGTATCTCTTGGAAAGACCTTTCGAGGCTATACCTTGGCTAAACGTCGTTACTATAGGAATTCTTGCTATGGTAATCATATTTATTGCAACCGCACTTTACGAGCAATTAGCACTTAAAAAAGAAGATAGATGGTATACAAAATTAAAGGCGTTTATCGAAAGTAAAAAATCAAAATAATAAAAACAATCAGATTCCGCTTGGGGTCTGATTTTTTTATTTAAATAATCACATAAACCCTTGACAAATAGAATACTTCGTGATACGATGTATTACGTAATAGGGAGTATTAAATGGATATTCAATTAAAGCGTGGGCTATTAGACGTTTGCGTGCTAACTGCAATTAAAAATGAAGATTCTTACGGGTATAAGATAATTAAGGACGTAAAACCTTATATAGAAATGTCAGAATCTACTTTATATACGATACTTAAGCGCTTGGAACTTTCCGGGCTGTTGACGGTTCGCACCTCCGAGCATGACGGAAGGTTGAGAAAGTATTATCATATAACGAAAGCAGGGCTTATGCGTATAGAGGATTTTAAAGAGGAATGGCGTGAAGTTATGTCTATTTATCAATTTGTAATAAAGGGGGATAATAACGGGTGACAAAACTTGAATTTATTAAAAAGCTTGAAGAAAAGCTTTCTTGGCTACCTAAGGAAGAGGTTGAAGAACGCCTTAACTTTTACAGCGAGATGATAGACGATAGAGTGGAAGAGGGTTGTTCTGAAGAAGATGCCGTTTCAAAAATAGGAACGGTTGAGGAGATTTCGGCTCAAATAATAGCAGATACTCCTTTTGTTAAAATCGCAAAGGAAAAATTCATTAAAAATCAAACCGATAAGGGAATAGGATTAATTCTTTTAATCGTTGGCTCGCCGATATGGCTTTCGCTCTTAATTGCTCTCTTTTCGGTTGTAATATCACTCTACGCTGTACTATGGTCGTTAGTTGTGTCGTTGTGGGCAGTGCTCGTATCGCTTTTCGTGTGTGGACCGAGTGGTTTAATTGCTTTTATAGTTTTTCTATTTACAGGTAACGGCATAGCTGGGCTTGCCTATCTTGGAGCAGGGCTTGTATGCTCGGGATTATCATTACTTTTATACTTTGGTTGTAAGAGTGCAACTAAAGGTAGCCTAATACTTGCAAAATCAGTTGTTTTGTGGATTAAAAAACTTATAGTTAGATAGGGAATTTATTATGAAAAAAGCTAGTAAAATTTTAATTACAATAGCACTTTCGCTGATTGTTATCGGTATGATAATATTCATTATTGCGGGGTTTGCATTGCGCTGGGATTTTTCAAAATTCGGAGCTGGTAAATTTGTTACAAACACCTTAGAAATCAGCGAAGAATTTACGAATTTATCGGTAAAAACGGATACGGCTGACATTGAGTTTTTGCCCTCGGAAAACGAAAAATGTAAAGTGGTTTGTTATAGGCGAGAAAAGCAAAAGTACTATGCAACTGTTGAAAATAACGCATTAATAATATCGAGCGTAGATGAGAGTAAATGGTACGAACTAATCTTTAACGTAGGGTCGCCGAAAATTACCGTTTATCTTCCAAATACACAATATTCTCAATTAGTTATAAAACAATCTACAGGTGACGTTAAAATTCCTAATAATTTTAAATTTGATAGTATCGATTTATCCGTTACAACGGGTGACGTTTATATTGAATCATCGGTAAATAATCAAATTAAAATCAATTCTTCTACGGGTGACGTTAAACTTGAAAATTTAACGGCAAATTCAATAAACGTTTCACTTTCAACCGGTGACGTTAACGTTTCGAACGTGACGCTTGGTGGCGATATTAGTATAGGCGTATCAACGGGCAAAGTGCGTTTAAATACCGTAAGTTGTGTAAACCTTTCCTCTACTGGAGATACCGGTGATATTTATCTAAATAGCGTTATCGCCTCTCAAAAATTTGATATTCAAAGAAGTACGGGCGACGTTAAGTTTAGCTTGAGTGACGCTAGCGAAATTTTCGTTGAAACGGACACGGGCGACGTTAGCGGAACACTCCTTACAAGCAAAATTTTCATAGTATCCACCGATACCGGCGATATAAATGTTCCAAGCTCCACCTCGGGCGGTAGGTGTGAAATTACTACCGATACAGGCGATATAAAAATTCAAATAGCAAGTTAATAAAAAGACCAACGATTTTCCGTTGGTCTTTAATATTTTAAAATTTCTTTTCACCGAATTTTGATAAAGACGGAACGTCCTTTTCAAAAATGATATTATCGGCGTATTTTTCAGCGTTTTTAAGGTCCTCTTCCGTCTTTACAGTCCAAGCGATAACCTTGTATTTGCCCGTTCTTTTATATGATACGGGAAGGTCTTGTGCACGGAGGCTTAGAAAGTTAAATTTAATATACAACTTGAACGCAAAAGCGTGAATAAGCTTGTTGATTATCCAAGGCGCAAGCGAACTCTTTTCTCTCGTTACCAAAACGCCGGCAATAAATTTGGGTGCGAGCTTAGTCATACGGTAAACGATTTGTGGGTTAAAGCTTTGAACTGCAAACTTTCCGTTGTAGTTTTTAAGCTCATCAACAACGAGTTTTTCAATTCCCTTTCTCTTTTGGTGCTTTACTTCAACTAAAACGGGAACGCGCCCGTCAACGAAATCTAAAAACTCCCTAAAAGTCATGATAGGGTAATCTTTACCGCCGGGGCGGAGCGTTTTAACCTCTTCGTAAGTGATATCTCTTATATCTTTATCAACTCCGCAAACCCTTTTCAAGTTATTGTCGTGATAAACAACCAACACGTTGTCCAAAGTCATTTGAACGTCCATTTCAATGCCGTAGCCAAGAGAAATAGCTTGTTCAAAAGCGGGCTTTGTGTTTTCGGGATAGTTTTCATCGTATAAACCGCGGTGGGTTATGGGGGTGGAATAAAGCCAAGCGTCGTCAAAATTTTTAGATCTCATAAATTCACCTTTAATAATACTGTATATATTTTAACATAATTTGCATATTTTGCAAGCGCTCCACTTGAAAATTTTGTAATATTATGGTATAGTAATACCATACTGGACGATTATCGCGCACTTTTTAACTGTTCGCGTTATTTTAAAAGGAATTTTATGGCTGGAAAATTGAAAGAAAACATCAGAAATTTTTGTATTATAGCTCATATTGACCACGGCAAGAGCACTTTGGCTGACCGCCTTATCGAGATGACGGGGCAGGTTGCCGAGCGCGATATGGAGCAACAAATATTAGACTCTATGGAATTAGAGCGCGAGAGGGGTATAACTATAAAGCTCACTCCAGTTAGAATGCTTTACAAGGCAAAGGACGGCAAGGAGTATATATTCAACCTTATCGATACCCCCGGCCACGTTGACTTTACCTACGAGGTTTCTCGTTCGTTAAAGGCGTGCGAGGGTGCAATATTAATCGTTGACGCATCTCAAGGCATTCAAGCGCAAACTCTTGCAAACGTTTACTTAGCGCTTGATAGCAATTTGGAAATTATGCCTGTAATTAACAAAATCGACCTTCCGTCTGCCGACCCTGAGGCTGTTGGCAAGGAAATTGAAGACGTTATCGGGCTCGACGGGTCTAACGCCCCTCGAATTTCCGCTAAAACGGGCATTAATATAGGCGAAGTTTTAGAGAGAATAGTTACTGAAATTCCAGCCCCCGCTTGTAATGACGACGCGCCTTTAAAAGCGCTAATTTTCGATAGTTATTACGATAATTTTAAGGGTGTAATTTTATTCGTTAGGATAGTTGACGGCGAGGTTAAGCCTGGCACTAAGATTAAGACCTTTATGTCGGACAAGACGTTTGACGTTGTTGAGGTTGGAACTTTCAATCCCGAACTTCGCCCTAAAAACAGCTTGACTTCTGGAGAAGTAGGGTATATTGCCGCATCTATAAAGTCAATATCTGATATAGAAGTTGGCGATACGGTGTTTGACGTTGATAATCCCACCAAGGAGGCTTTGCCCGGTTATAAAAAGGCTCAGCCTGTGGTGTTTAGCGGTATCTATCCATTAGACGGTTCTAAGTTTAACGATTTAAAAGAGGCACTTTTAAAGCTTAAGCTCAACGACGCGTCGTTAACTTTCGAGCCAGACCATTCAACTGCGTTAGGCTTTGGCTTTAGGTGTGGTTTTTTAGGACTACTCCACATGGAAATTATTCAAGAAAGGCTTGAAAGAGAGTTTGGCTTGGATATTATCACAACCGCGCCCTCCGTTTCTTATATCGTTCATAAAACGGACGGTGAGGTGTTAACCGTTGAAAATCCCACAAAACTTCCTCCCGTTGTTGAAATCGAGTATACCGAAGAGCCTATAATTACAGCAAGTATATATACGCCTCCCGATTACGTCGGCGCAATAATGGAGCTTTGTCAGGAAAAGCGCGGTGAAATGAAGGATATGACTTATATTGACGATAAGCGCGTAAAGCTCACCTACGAACTTCCCCTCAACGAGATAGTGTTTGACTTTTTCGACGGGTTGAAGTCGAGAACGCGCGGTTACGCATCGTTTGACTACGAGGTTTCGGGCTATAAGCGTTCTGACCTCGTTAAGCTCGATATGCTCTTAAACGGTGAAATTTGTGACGCGCTTTCGATTATCGTTCACAAGGAAAAGGCGTATGCAAGGGGTAGGGCTATTGCCGAAAAGTTAAAAGAGGCAATTCCCCGCCAAATGTTTGAAATTCCCGTTCAGGCTGCAGTAGGCGGAAAGGTTATCGCGAGAGAGACTGTTAAAGCGCTTAGGAAAGACGTTTTGGCAAAGTGCTACGGCGGTGATATTACGAGAAAGAAAAAGCTTTTAGAAAAGCAAAAAGAAGGTAAAAAGAAAATGCGTAAGCTCGGTAGCGTTGAGATACCGTCCGAGGCGTTTATGTCTATCCTCAAGATAGATTCGAGTGATAAATAAGGAGTTTTATGGCAGGAATATACGTTCACGTTCCCTTTTGTAAGCAAAAGTGCTCATATTGTGATTTTGCATCGTTCCCTCGTGAAATAGGAAAAGCGGAGGCTTATTTCGCCTGCCTTTATAAAGAGCTTAAAGCGAGAAGTTTATCCTTAAAGGATAAAAAGTTTTCAACGGTATATTTTGGCGGAGGAACGCCGAGCTTTGTTGAACCAAAGTATATATACGGTGCTTTAAAGCAAATTTACACCTGCTTTAACGTTGATAAAAACGCCGAGATTACTTTAGAGGTAAACCCGGGCACGATTGATGAAAATAAATTAAAGGTGTATAAAAACGCAGGTGTCAACCGATTTAGCGTAGGCTTGCAAACGGCAAACGATAAAACCCTTTACTCAATAAACCGCATTCACACGGTAGAAGATTTTAAAAGGGCTATAGAACTTTTGAAAGACTATAACGTTTCAGTTGACGTTATGATAGGTTTGCCCGATGAAACGGTTAGCGACGTTAAAAACACTCTTGACCTTGCAACCTCTTATCCTCAAGTTAAACACGTTTCCGTTTACGCTTTAAAGGCTGAAGAGGGAACGCCTATGTTCACTCGTTACTTAAACGGCGAACTTCCCGATGATGACGAAGTTGCCGATATTTACGATTTCGTTGTGGATTATCTTTCGAAAAAGGGATATAATCGCTACGAGGTTTCCAACTTTGCAAAAGAGGGTTATCAATCTAAGCACAATAAAAACTACTGGGCAAGGGGAGAATATATAGGAGTGGGCGTTGGAGCTTCTTCCTTTATCGAGGGCAGGCGTTTTACCAACACCGAAAGCATCGATGAGTACGTTCACGCAATCTTAAACGGCAAGGTAGCCGAAGTGTTTTCTGAAAACGTTTGCGGTGACGATGCTAAGGCGGAATACGCAATGCTCGCATTGCGAACGGCAAACGGCGTTGATTTTAACGATTATAAAAACGCGTTTGGTAGTGATTTTTCCGCTGATTTTAAAAACTCCATAAAAGCTAACGGTAAATACTTAGATATTTTAGATAGCTGTATAAAAATAAAGGACAAGTACTTATACGTTCAAAATTCCATTTTAGTTGATTTTATTTCGGAGAAACAATGAAAGATTTCGTCCATTTACACCTACATACCGAATATTCACTTCTTGACGGTATGGCGACCATAAGTAAGGTTACCAAACGCGCCAAGGAGCTCGGCATGCCTGCAATTGCGATGACTGACCACGGCAATATGTACGGCGCAGTTCAGTTTTTCGATGCTTGTACCAAAGTTGGTATCAAGCCTATTTTCGGTACTGAATTTTACGTTTGTGACGACCATACTCAAAAGGGCAAAATCAAAACGGACGACGTTGACGGGTATAAAGATAGGCGTCACTTAGTTTTGCTTGCTAAAGATGAAACGGGCTATAAAACCCTCTCCCTTTTAAACGCTATCGCTTTCCGTGACGGTTATTACTATAAGCCGAGAATTGACCTAAAATTACTTGAGCAACATCACGACGGGCTCATTTGCTTATCTGCTTGCCTTGGCGGTGATATTCCTCAAGCAATACTCAATCACGATATGGAAAGAGCCGAAAAACTCGTAGAGTTTTTTAAAAGTGTATTCGGCGATGATTTTTATTTAGAACTCCAAAATCAAGGCTTGGAAGAGCAGGCATACGTTAATCCTGCAATTCGTTCGCTTGCAAAAAAATACGGCGTAAAAACCGTAGTTACTAACGACGTTCACTACATAAATAAGGAAGACGCCGTTACGCAAGACGTTTTGATGTGCGTTCAAACGGGCGTTAAGATAGATACTCCAAACCGTATGAAAATGCCGTGTGATGAGTTCTATTTAAAAACGTACGACGAGCTTGCGAGCTTGTTTCCTAACGATTTAGACGCGTTAGACACAACTGTTGAGATAGCAAACAAGTGTAACTTTGGCTTTACCTACGGTCAGTATAAATTCCCTCATTATATTCCGGAAAACGGTCAAACGCCCGTTGAATTTATAAGGAGTTTAATAAACGAGGGCATTAAGAAAAAATACGGTGAAGAAACTAAAGAAATACGAGATCGTATTGAAATGGAGCTTGGCGTTATTGAAAAGCAGGGCTTTATTGAATACTACCTCATCGTTTGGGATTACATATTCAATGCGAGAAAAATGGGTATATCCGTTGGTCCTGGGCGTGGTTCGGGCGCAGGTTCAATAGTTGCATATCTCATTGATATTACCGATATCGACCCGTTAAAGTACGGGCTTTACTTCGAGCGTTTCTTAAACTCCGAGCGCGTATCCGCGCCTGACTTTGACGTTGACTTTGAAGACTCTCGTCGCCAAGAGGTTATAGATTACGTTCGCCGAAAATACGGTGAAAATACCGTTGCAAAGATAATCACGTTTGGCACAATGGCTGCAAAGAACGCGGTAAAGGACGTTGGTAGAGTATTAAACGTTCCTTATAACGAAATGGATAGGGTTACGAAAGCTATCCCCAGTAAAGTTGTAAAGGGCGGAAGAACTATTGAACTAAAACGTCCAAATATCTTAGAAAAAGTCTTTGGCTTTTACAATCCTTCTAAAAAGGAAATGGATGACGGTTTAACGTCTGATAGCTTTGCCGTTCCCGAGCTTGTTGAAATGTATAATGAAAGCCCCGAGATAAAGAGGGTTATAGACGTTGCAATGAAACTTGAGGACGCGCCCCGTCAGTCAAGCACGCACGCGTGTGGCGTTATAATCGGTGCGGATATACTCGATAGGCATATGCCTCTTTCGAGAAATGGAGAGGATATCACCACTCAGTACACGGGTGTTGAACTTGAACACCTCGGATTTTTGAAGATGGACTTTTTAGGTCTTCGAAACTTATCCGATATTAAAATGGCGATAGAATACGTTAAGGAAAACCACGGGGTTGACGTTGTTTTCGATAGAAACGGTTACGATGATGAAAAGGTATACGAGCTTATATCGTCTGGTAATACTACCGCTATATTCCAAATAGAGTCAAGCGGTTTTAAAGATTTCTTATCGCGTTTAAAGCCGAACTGTTTAGAAGATATCGTGGCGGCGGTGTCGTTATACCGTCCAGGCCCTATGGACTCTATAGGAAAGTTTATAAAATCAAAACACAATCCAGAAACCGTCAAGTACGCACACCCCTTACTCGAGCCCATTTTAAAGCAGACGTATGGCTGTATCGTTTATCAAGAGCAAGTTATGAGAATAGTTCAAGACCTTGCAGGCTATACCTTAGGTCAAGCGGATAACGTAAGGCGTATGATGGGTAAGAAGAAGGTCGCCGAAATGGAGAAGGAGGAAACGGTATTCATTTACGGTAGACCGGAAAGTGTAGACGAGCACGGTAAAGTTACGAAAGCTATTGACGGCTGTTTAAAAAGAGGCGTTCCCGAAAACGTTGCTAAGCAGATTTGGGCTGAGATGAAGGACTTCGCAAAGTACGCATTCAACAAATCTCACGCAGCGGCGTATTCGTTAGTTACCTATCAAACGGCGTACCTCAAGTGTTACTACGAGCCGGAGTTTTTAACGGCTGTTCTTAACAACCGCATAACCAACATTGAGGAAATAACTAACTACGTATCTTATGCAAAGGAAGAGAGAGTTTCTGTACTTCCTCCCGATATTAACGAGAGTAAAACCTATTTTTCGGTAAAGGACGGTGTTATTCGTTTCGGCTTGGCGGCGGTTAAGGGCGTTGGCGTTTCGGTTATCGACGAGATT
>JAFQEV010000055.1 GCA_017398825.1 Clostridia bacterium | reverse complement strand
TCAAAAAAATTCAAAAAAAGTTACAAAAAGTTACTAAAAGTGGTTGCAAGTTACCAAAAAGTGTGTTATTATGGTCGTGTAAAACAAAAAAAGGGGGAAGGTTTATGCTTTTCGGCGAGTACGACCACCAAGTTGACGCTAAAAACAGAATAAGAATACCGGTAAAGCTTAAATCGGAACTCGGTTCTAATTACGTTTTTATGAAAGGCGCTGCAAAGTGCATAAGCGTATATCCGGCAAGCAAGGTTGACGAACTTGTTTCCTCTTTATCAGGCATCAGCACTTTCGATGCCGAGGCGCAAAAGTCGTTTGCTGAGTTTATGGCGTCCTTTTATCCTGGCGATGAGGACGGGCAGGGAAGAGTTGTAATTCCCGAAAAGCTTAGAGAGTATGCGGGTATTGACAAAGAGGTTGTTACCATCGGTATGGTAAACCACGTTGATATTTACAGCAAGGAAGAGCGCGAGAGAATTAAAAACGAAATGAGTTATCAAGATAGAATTTCACTTCTTAAGGATAGGACCAAATAATGAAATTCTCTCATTATTCCGTAATGCTTGAAGAGTGTATGGACGGCTTGTCCGTAAAAAAGGGTGGAACGTACTTTGACGGAACGCTCGGTGGAGGCGGTCACTCTGAGGCAATACTCAAAAGATTAGATGGAGAGGGTTTTCTCTTTTCCACAGATTTAGATGACGATGCGATTTTATCCGCAACTGAGAGGCTGAGCAAGTTTTCAAACTTTAAAGCGGTAAAATCAAATTTTAAAAATTTCAAAGCCGTGGCGGACGAGCTTGGTATAGATTGCATTGACGGTGCTATTTTAGACCTTGGCGTGAGTTCTTATCAACTAGACAACCGCGAGCGTGGTTTTTCCTATATGAGTAGGGAAACGAGGCTTGATATGCGCATGGACAGGTCTTCCGGGTTTTCCGCATACGAGGTTGTAAACGGCTATGATGAAAAAAAGTTAAAATTTATCATTTCTTGTTACGGCGAAGAAAAGTTTGCAGGAAACATTGCAAAAAACATAGTTGAAACGAGGAAGATAAAACCCATTGAAACTACCGGTGAGCTCGTCGATATTTGCGATAGGTCGATACCGTATAAGTTTAAGAGAGATACTCATCCTGCTAAAAAGACTTTTCAGGCTATAAGGATAGAGGTAAACGGAGAGCTTAGTGGGCTCGATACCGTATTAAAAGATATCGTGGACAGGCTAAAAAAGGGTGGCAGACTTGCCGTTATTACCTTTCACAGCTTAGAAGACAGGATAGTTAAAACGATATTTAAAGAGCTTTCACAAGGGTGTGATTGCGATAAGAGATACCCGTGTGTTTGCGGTAAAAAAGAAATTGTTAGGGAAGTCAACAAAAAACCCATTGTTGCAAGTGATAACGAGCTAAGTGCAAACAGTCGCAGTAAGTCGGCAAAGCTTAGGGTTGTTGAAAAACTTTAATAAAATTAAGTCATAATAAGAAAAGGAGAGCAATATGTTTAATTATAGACAGTCAAACGTAATCGAAAAGAATACTTTTGTAGACGAGTTTGAGGTTCAAGCCGCAGCTGAAACTTCGGTAAAAACGGAAGTTAGTAGCGAAGAAAAGGCTTTTAACTCAAGAATTTCGGATAACTTTGACAGAATTATGCATTACGACACCTATAATAGAACCGATTCCGTTAAAGAACGCAATCAAACGGTAAGTTCGTTCGTTGCAGGTGTTAACTTGGACGCTACTCCTTCTTCTACCACGATGCAGTTCGAGAACTTAAATAGAGCTGAAATTTATCAGGACTATAGAGTTGAAAACGGCTATTCTACCAAAACGAAGGTTAGGTCAAGCGCTAAGCTCGTAGTTGCTATGCTTGCAATTTTAGTTGCAATCTTGTCCGTTTTAGTTATCCTTAACACCTCGTTACTTAAAAATATGAACGGCGTTATCGATGGAAAGCTTGCTGAGGTCAACGCTCTTCAAGAAGAGTACACTTCTTTACAAGAAGAGTTAAAAGACGTTTCCAGCGACGAAGTTATCATCGAAAAAGCCAAGGAAATCGGCATGGTGGAAGGTTAAGAACATTAAAAACTATTATTCAATTACAAAGGTACGAAAGAGGTTATTTGCGTTTATTTGCGCGATAACCTTTATTTTTTTGTTCGTAATCGCAAGGTTGTTTTACGTTCAGATAATTTGGGGTAACGAACTGCAAATAAAAGCTCTCGATCAATGGACGAGAAACGTCCCGGTTTTAGCAAAGCGCGGAGAAATAACCGATAGAAACGGAGTTGTTCTTGCTACCACTAAAGAAACGTACACCGTTTTCGTTCGCCCAAGGGCCGTAACTGATTTAGATGGCGTTACAACCGTCCTATCAAACGTTTTCTCCCTTGATAAAGGCGAACTTATCGATAAGATTAAAAATACTAAAGTCAGCGAAATTAAAGTTGTGAAACACGTCGGAAAAGAATATGTTGAAAAACTTTCTAACTATTCTTTATCCGGCGTTTATTTTGCCGAGGACGTTACGAGATATTACCCCTACGACGAGCTTTTGGCTCAGGTTCTCGGATATACTTCCGCAGACGGAAACGGCATATCCGGCTTAGAACTTTACTATAACGACCAACTCTCAGGGGTTAACGGCGATATTTTATACCAAGCCGATTTGACTGGGGTTGACCTTAAGGATAAAACTCCTTATTATCGACCTGCAACCGACGGACTAAATTTGCGCCTAACAATCGATTATGAAATTCAGCAAATCTTAGAGGCGGTTACCGACGAGGCGATGAGCGTTTACACTCCCGTTTCCGCATCGGCAATTGTAATAAGCCCAGTTGGCGAAGTTTTGGGTATGAGTATGAAACCGTCGCTCAACCTAAATGAAGTTCCGCTTGGCGATTTGGAAACTCTTAACAAGCTTGGAAGAATTACACTTATTGCCGATAGCTACGAGCCTGGTTCAACTTTTAAGGTCTTAACGGCGAGCGCAAATTTAAACGAGTACTATAACGGAAACGATAAAGCGTTTTCTGAAACGCACACCTTTAACTCTTCGAGATTTCGCTATATTGACGGCTCTAAAATTAAATGCTGGTCAACGCACAATAACGGAAAACACGCAAATGAAAATTTATCCGAGGCGCTCAACAACAGTTGTAACCCCATTTTTGTTGATATCGCTTTAGCACTTGGAAAAGAAAAGTTTTACGATTACGTAAACTCATTTGGATACGGAAAGGTTACGGGAATAGATTTGCCCGGTGAGGCACAAGGTATGCTCATACCAAAACAAGCGGTAAAATCGGCGGATTTAGCGAGAATTTCGTTTGGTCAAGCAATAGCGTGTACGCCATTGCAACTACTTATGGCAACTACATCGGCAGTAAACGGCGGTAAACTGTATTCGCCTTATCTTGTAAAGGAGGTGTATTCCTCGGGCGGTGCGTTATCAAGCGTTACCGAGCCAAACGAAATAGCAACCGTTATAGACGAAAAGACCTCTAAAACGATAAGTTCCTATCTTGAAAAGGTTGTATCAAACGGCTCTGGAAAACAAGCGTATATCGAGGGATACAAAGTAGGAGGGAAAACGGGTACTGCGCAAAAGTATAAGGATGGCGTTATTAATCAAGGCAAGTACGTAATGAGTTTTATCGGCTTTTTCCCAGCGGATAAGCCGGAGTATTTGTGCTTAGTGATAGTAGACGAGCCCGTCGGCGGAACGTACGGTTCAACCGTTGCCGCACCACTTTGCAAAAAGGTATTCGAGGGAATAATAAACTGTAAAGGACTGTAAAATATGAGACTTTCACAATTACTCAGCGGAATTGAAACTGCTAAAATTTTAAACTTTAAAGACTGTGAGATTGAAGATATTGACAACGATAGCCGTCAAGTGTTTTCAAGGAGTTTGTTTTTTGCCGTAAACGGCAATAATACCGACGGAAATAATTTCGTATCAGATGCAGTCAAGCGTGGCGCTGTTGCAGTAATTAGCGAAAGGGAAAATCAAACGCACGTTCCACAAATTATAGTAAAGGACGTTAAAAAAGCTATGGCGGAAATTGCCATGCGCTTTTTTAAGCCCAAAAAAGACAGGGTAAAGGTAATAGGCGTTGTTGGAACTAACGGCAAAACTACGAGCACCTTTATATTAAAAAGTATTTTAGAAGAGGCTGGGCATAAAACGGGGATAATAGGTACGCTCGGCGCATTTTATCTCAAAGCGTTCGTTGAGCCGGAACTTACCACACCTGATAGCATAGGCTTTTACAAAATACTTATGGATATGGCAAATGCAGGGGTGGAATACGCTGTAGTTGAGCTTTCGGCGCACGCAATAGCTCAAAATAGAACGGGCAATTTAAAATTCGAGGCGTTGCTGTTTACTAACTGCACTCAAGATCACCTTGACTATTTTAAAGATTTTTCTCGTTACGAGCAGGTTAAAATGAGTGTTTTTGACAATCATTACTGCAACTTTGCCGTAATAAACAGCGATGATCAAACAGGTTTAAAACTTATAAATAGCGGGAAAGTTAGAACTGTAACATATGGTTTAGAAAATCCGTCGGACGTATTTGCCGTAAACGTTGAAAATAGCAAGATGGGCGTAAAATTCGTTATGAATTTGTTTGACGATATATTAAACGTTAGTTATCGCTCGATAGGTAGGTTTAACGTTTATAATTGCTTGGGCGCATCTGCACTTGCAAGCGCGATGGGTGTTTCTTCTCAAGATATCGTAGAGGGAATAAAAAAGGTAACTTGCGTTCCGGGGAGAATGGAGTTTATTGAAAGTTATAACGGAGCGGATATATTTATCGATTACGCACACACGCCAGACGGGCTTGAAAACCTTTTAAAATCACTCAAAGAGTTAACTAAAAACAGGTTAATCGTAGTGTTTGGTTGCGGTGGAAACAGGGATAATTCAAAGCGCGCAGTAATGGGTGAAATCGCAGGTAAATACGCTGATTTTTCAATAATTACCTCGGATAATCCAAGGTTTGAGGACGCCTATCAAATTATTTCCGAAGTTGAAAAGGGCGTTAGAAAACAAACGCTTTCTTACATAACTATTCAAAATAGAGAAATGGCGATAGGTTACGCCGTATCAAAGCTTGAAAAGGGTGACGTTTTGGTGGTTAGCGGAAAGGGCGCGGAGGAATATCAAGAAATTATGGGCGTAAAGTTAAAGTTTAGCGATAGAGAAACTATAAAAGACGTTATTGCAAAAATAAAATTTAGCGGAGAACTTATTTGAAAACCTATTTGCTTGCCGTGATAATTTCAGCCCTTTTAACGGTATTTTTCGGCTTTATATTAATTCCCGTACTAAAGCGATTAAAAGTTGGGCAACCCATATTAAAATACGTTAGCGAGCACAAGGCTAAAAGCGGAACGGCAACTATGGGAGGAATTCTATTCGTTTTTAGCGCAATAGCGACTTATTTTATATTTTCCAACGGCAAAAGCAGGCTCATAAATTTAACAGTTGCGATAACGCTCGGGTTTTTAGTAATAGGATTTTTAGATGATTTTTTAAAGATTAAACTAAAGCACAACGAGGGGTTAACTCCCGCTCAAAAGTTTACCTTTCAAATAGTAATTTCGTTAATTGCATCGTATTTTGCTTTCGATACGGGGTTGAATTTTATATATCTTCCGTTTACCGATATAAAACTAAAGCTTGGCGTATTCGTTATACCGCTTAGTGCAATAGTGTTTTTAGCAACTGTGAATTCAGTGAATTTAACCGACGGTTTAGACGGACTTTGCGGTTCAGTTAGCATAGTTGTGTTTTTAGCCCTTGCCGTTATTATTGTTTTGCAAGCAAAGGTTTTTCCGTCGTATATTAACGATAGTGAATATAAAAGTATATCGCTGTTTTGCGTGTGTATGGCTGGAGCGCTACTTGGGTATTTGGTGTTTAACACGAATAAAGCCTCCGTTTTTATGGGGGATACGGGCTCTTTAGCCATAGGCGGAGCACTGTCAACCGTTGCAACGCTGTCGGGAAACGTTTTATATATCCCGATAATAGGCGTATTCTATCTAATTTCAACTTTATCGGTAATAATTCAGGTTATAAAATTTAAAAGAACGGGGAAAAGGGTGTTTTTAATGGCACCACTTCATCATCACTTTCAAGAAAAAGGGCATAGTGAAAGTAAAATAGCGTACACTTATTCGTTTATTACTTTAATAATTTCTCTGCTGTGCATTTTGGTGTATATTTAGGTGATTTATGTATTATAAAAACGCATCATTTTTAGTTGCTGGGTTACAAAAGAGTGGTTATGCGTCAGCGTGTTTGTTGCTTGAAAAGGGAGCTAAAGTGCACGTTTACGATAGACGGAAAAGTGAACTCGTAGTTAAAAACAAGCAAAAGCTTATAGAACTTGGCGCAATATACGTTGAAAATTACGAGCAAGCCGTAGACTTTTGCGACGTTTTAGTCATAAGCCCCGGCGTTCCCATCGATAGCGATATTTGTAAACTCTTTAGAGCAAACGGTAAAAGGATTATCGGCGAAACCGAGCTTGGATTTTTAAACGTTACCACGCCTATTATTGCAGTTACGGGAACGAACGGAAAAACGACTGTTTGCAATATGATACATAAAGCGCTCAAAGAGGCTAATATTTCATCTATTTTAGCCGGTAACGTTGGCACTCCTTTAACTCAAAAATACAATGAGGTAAACGGAAAAGATGCGTGTGTGTTAGAAGTATCGAGCTTTCAGCTTGAAACAACTTATTTGTTTTGCCCTCACGTATCCGTAGTTTTAAATATTACTCCCGACCATTTAGATAGGCATTATTCGTTAGAAAATTACGCGCTTGTAAAAAGCAAGGCAGTAATTCCGCTTAAGGAAAGTGAATACGCAGTTTTAAATTACGACGACGAGCTTGTTCGCGATTTTGCACGCCTAACGAGAGCTAAAATTTACTATTTTTCAACGAAAGAGGTGGTGAGTGGTGCGTATTTAAAAGACGGTAGCGTGTATTTTAACGATGAAGAACTGTTTTTAGAAGAGGAACTTTCCCTAAAGGAAACTCACAACGTTTCAAACGCCCTCGCAACCGTATGCGTGTTAAAGGCGCTTAACGTTAGTAACGAAAATATTAAAAAGGCGCTTTGCAATTTTAAAGGCGTTCGCCATCGCTTTGAAGAGGTAAGAACGGTTAACGGAGTTAACTTTATAAACGACAGTAAGTCCACAAACGAGGCAAGTGCAATAAAAGCTATTGAAAATTTAAAAACACCTACCGTTTTGATTTTGGGCGGTGCTGATAAAGGGCTTGATTATACGGAGCTTTTTACGGCGGTTAAAAATTCAACCTTTGTAAAACAAACGGTAATTACGGGCGAATGTTCGAACTTAATGCTCGGTTATGCGTGCAAGGTTGGGCTTGATAACGTTACTACCGTTAAAGGCTTTGAAAACGCCGTAAAAACGGCTTATAGGCTTTCATCTAATGGGGATACGGTACTTTTATCACCTGCGACGTCGAGTTTTGACGAGTTTAAAGATTTTGAAGAGAGGGGAGATAGATTTGTTGAAATCGTTAACTTGCTCGAATAAATCAAAAGGGGATATATTTATACCTATTTGCACCGTTTTAATATCGGCGTTTGGAATGCTTATGATATATTCGGCATCGTCATACCAAGCAGAGTTAACGTACGGAGATAAATTTTATTTTTTTAAAAAACAGTTAACGGGGTTTTTACTTGGGCTTGCGTGTATGATAGGCACGTCACTTATCGATTATCGAAAGCTCGATAAACTCAAATACGTATTTTTAATAATTTCAGTTGTGTTACTCGCACTTGTGTTTACGCCACTTGGAGTTGAAAACTACGGCGCGAAAAGGTGGATAGGCGTTGGCCCTGTTACAATTCAGCCTTCGGAACTTGCAAAATTTTCATTTGTTATCTTTACTGCAGGTTATTTTGCAAAAAAGCCTAGTAGGGCAAAGAGTTTTTTAGGTGTTTTGCCAGTTCTTTTGGTAGGCGGTGTTTTGTGCGTGCTTATCATGATAGAGCCTAATATGAGCATAACCGTTTGCGTTGGTGCGCTTATGCTTGCAATGCTGTTTGCATCTGGAATAAAAAAGAGATATCTCTTTGCAATATTAGTTCCGGCACTTATTGCGTTACCTATCATGATAATTGCCGAACCTTACAGGCTCAAGCGCTTAATGGCGTTTATAAATCCTTGGGCATCGCCAAAAGGGGAGGGATATCAACTTTTACAGTCGTTATATGCGCTTGGTAGTGGTGGATTTTTCGGAGTTGGGCTTTTTAACTCTAGGCAAAAATATAGATTTTTGCCATTTGCCGAAAGTGATTTTATTCTTTCGGTAATAGGTGAAGAACTCGGCTTTATAGGTGTTTTTATACTGTTTACAGTAATGTTCTTTTTATCCTATAGAGGATACAGAGCGTCTCTTAAGTGTAATTCCTTTTTTGGTTTTATGACTGCGTTTGGAATAACTACGGTATTTGTGTTACAAGTATTAGTAAACGCACTCGTAGTAAGTGGAAGTATTCCGCCTACGGGTTTACCGTTACCACTAATTAGCTCAGGAAATACCTCGCTTATCGTTTTTATGGGCGCGTTTGGCGTTTTATATAATATTTCAAAAGATTTAGATAAGGTTTAGTTTAACCGCTCGGCACTTTTAAACATAATATGATATATAACTTATCAATTTAGTGTTTAAGGGTGTTATATGAGTAAACTTATTATTAACGGCAAAAACAAACTCTACGGCAAAATTGAAGTAAAAAGCGCAAAAAATGCGATGCTACCGCTAATTGCATCGTGCGTACTACTCGATTTTGAAGTAGGGTTTTTAAATTGTTCTGATATCGGTGATGTTTCCGTTATGCTTGAAATCATAAAGTCTATCGGAGGAAAGTATAGATACGAGGGAGATACCTTATTTGTGGATTGCTCTTCCGTGTATATTCCCGAGCTCCCGTGTGACTTATCGAAAAAAATTCGAGCATCGGTATTTTTATTAGGACCGTTGCTTGCAAGGTTTAGAAAAGTTTCAGCGGTAACTCCAGGTGGTTGTAACTTTGGCGATAGACCTATAGGAATGCATCTTGACGGGCTTAGAAAACTCGGCGCTGAAATTTCAGGCAACGAGCATTTATACCTGCGTGCAGACAAACTTAAAGGGAGTAAAATCGTCTTGCCGTTTGCAAGCGTTGGCGTTACTGAAAATTTGATAATGGCGTCTTGCCTTGCCGACGGTGAAACGGTGATAGTAAATTCGGCAAAAGAGCCAGAAATTGTTTGTTTATGCGCTTTCTTAAATAGACTTGGAGCAAAAATTTACGGTGCTGGCACTCATAAGATAACTATTCACGGCGTTAAAAAACTCACTAATAAAATAACCTACTTTAAACCTATAACCGATAGGATAGAGGTTGGAACTTATATGCTTGCCGTGCTAAATACCGGTGGCGAACTCGAGATTTCGGGTGCTAATTTTTTACATAACACGTCTTTAATAAAAAAAATATATAATAACACTTGCAAAATATCACTTGAAAGTGATAAAATATATCTAAAGTGTTGCGGAGTTGGCAATGCGTTAGGTTATGTAAAAACCGCACCGTATCCCGCTTTTCCAACAGACCTCCAGTCACCTCTTTTGGCATACGCTTGTTCGCTGAGTGGTAAAACGATTATTGAAGAGGGTGTTTTTAAAAATCGCTTTTCAATAGTTAACGAGCTTAAAAAGATGAATGCCGATATAACCGTTGAAGGTTGCCGTGCAATCGTGAACGGCACTAATAGGCTAAGAGGCGCGGTGCTCAACGCGGGCGATTTGCGCAGTGGTGCAGGGCTTATAATCTCCGCTCTCGGCGCTGAGGGTGTTAGTGAGATTTCGGGGCTTGAGGTAATTGAAAGAGGATATGCCGATATTGATAAAAAACTGAGGCTCATAGGGGCTGACGTTACTAAAGGATAAAGTTATGAAGTACAAAAAACTGCTCGTTTTAATAACCTGTTTACTGTTTGTAACGGTAGCGGTTTTTTGTTTTGCCTCGGCGTTTAAGGTCACTGATATTGAACTAAACGTATCAACCGTATCTGGTTCATCTGAAAATATTGACGGGCTAAGCGAGAATTATCTTAAAAACTACAAGGGTAAGAACTTAATTTTCGTAAATAAAAAGACGATTGAGAGCGATTTAACGAAACTTTCGGGCTATTTAAGCGTCGTTTCGATAGACAAGGCGTTCCCAAACAAGATAAGTGTTACGGTTAAGGAAAAGTCCGAGCAGTTTGCAATAAAAAGCGGAAACGATTACTATGTTTTAGACGGCGAGTTCTGTGTTCTTAACAAAAAACAAACCCAAAACAACAACGTAACGGGAGGTTCAAATTTACTCGTAAATCTCTCGACTTCCGATTACTCTTCGGATATCAAGATAGGTGAAAAATTAAAGTTTTACGACGGTGAGCTCGAGGCTATGATTTCCTCTTCCTTGGCGGTGCTCAACGAGTATAAAAATGACCTTTCTTCCGTTGATTTTACCGTTAGAAAGGACGGTCTTTCCTATAAGAGTATAACCCTCAATATGAAAGAGGGTGTTACCTTTACCATTTTGAAAGCCGATGATAAAACCGTTGATAAATTAAACGCAACTTATACCTTCTATTTAGCACTTGAGAACAAGGGAGAGGGTAGTTACATTACCGTTTTGGGTGATGATGGAAATATTTCGATAAGACAGTAAAATTAAAACCGCCTTTAATCTTGACAAGGCGGTTTATTTATATTAAAATATTAAGTACTAATATAACTATAAGGGGTAATTATGTTTAAAGACTGTGTTGCAACGCTAAATATCGGCACGGCTGACTTAACTCTTTCCGTAGCGGAAAGAAGTGTTAACGGTGCTTTTTATTTTCGCGCGCTCGAAAGTGTTAAGTATTATCCCTATTACGACGGTGAGTTCCACGATATAAACGAACTTGAAAGTAAAATTTCAAAGTTGTTTACCGACGTTGTTAATAATAGCGATATTTCTAAAATAACAACCGTTTACGTTGGTGTTCCCGGTGAATTTTCAAAAGTTCTTTCAAAAAACTATAAAATTACTTTTGGTAAAGTTAAAAAGTTGCAGGAGGCTGACGTTCAGTATCTTTACGAAACAGCGTATCAAGACGATGACACGGAGTACAAGCTCGTAAATCGCTCAGCCAACTACTTTGTAGTTGATAACTATAAAACTCACGAGCCTATAGGGAAAAAGGCGACCTCGCTTGCGTCAAGAGTTTCGTACGGGTTCGTTATAAACCATTTCGTTGAGGTTATAAACGCGATACTTAAAAAGATAGGCGTTACAGATATTAAGTACATTCTACAAGACTATGCTGATACGAGATATCTTTTCACAATTTCTGAAAGAGATGCGTGCAAGTTGCTTATAAACGTAGGATACTCAACCTCTTCGCTTTCAATCGTATGTGGTGACGGATTGTTACACAGCAAGTCGTTTGCCGTTGGAGGCGGTATGATATCCGCATATTTGGCTGAGGGCTTAGGCTGTGATTTCGGCGTTGCGGAAGAACTTAAAAACAAGCTCAATTTAGGGCTTAAGGATAGGGCTGGAGCAAATTATCTCGTTGCTCACTCGGATTTAGGTGAATTCACCTTTTCAAGAAACGAAAGCAATAAGATTGCTAAAGAGGTTTTGGATAAGATATCGGAAAATTGTGACGTTGCAGTTTCATCTTGCACTTACAAAGTCCCGAGCGATATCGAGGTTGCGTTCACGGGCGAGGGTATATGCTCGGTTAGAGGTGCGGTAGAATATATTGCAACGAGGCTTGGAGTTTTTCCGAACGTTGTAGCACCAAAAGTTCCACATTATAACAAACCTAATTTCACTTCGCGTTTAGCTTTAATAGATACGGCGCTTGACTTAGCAAAAAATAAATTGTTTTTTACTCAATTAACTTAGTCAGGCTATTGCCGAGAACTTTAACAAAGTATAAAGTAAAATTTACAAGTCAAAATCAACGTTTTGATTGTGTTGACTGTTAAAAGGAGTTACTATGTTTGACGAAACTATGATTAACCACGTTTGCAAAATTAAAGTAATAGGTGTTGGCGGTGGTGGTAATAACGCTGTTAATCGTATGATTGACGCAGGCATTCAAAGTGCTGAATTCGTTGCCGTTAATACTGACGTTCAGGCTCTTATGCACTCAAAAGCTGAGCCTAAAAACCGTATTCAAATAGGTAAAGAACTCACCGAGGGTCTAGGCGCAGGTTCTTACCCTGAAGTTGGCGAAAAAGCAGCTGAAGAGAGTAGAGAGGAACTTGAAAAGCTCGTTGAGGGCGTTAACCTATTGTTTATAACCGCTGGTATGGGCGGTGGCACGGGCACGGGCGCTGCTCCCGTTATTGCAAAGATTGCAAGGGAAAAGGGTTGCGTTACCGTTGCCGTTGTTACCAAGCCTTTTGCTTTCGAAGGTAAAAAGCGTGAAGAGAACGCAAAAAAGGGTATTGCTAACCTTGCAAAGTTCGTTGATACCTTAATCGTTATTCCTAACGATAAGCTCCTTGACTCTCTCCCCAAAAACACTCCTATGGAAGAGGCGTTAAGGCGTGCTGACGATAACTTAAAGCAAGCTATTTGTGGTATTTCCGATTTAATTACCGTTCCTGCACTTATCAATCTTGACTTTGCTGACGTTAGAACGATTATTAAAGGTCAAGGTCTTGCTCACATGGGTATAGGTAGAGCTAAAGGCGAAAATAGAATTGTTGAGGCGGTAAGGCAAGCAGTTTCCTCACCCATGCTTGAAACTACTATCGAGGGTGCACGCGGTATTATACTTAATATCTCCGGTGGTGACGGTAATCTTTCGATAGGTGACGTTAGCGAGGCTGCGAACCTCATTCACGGTGTAATCGATTATTCGGCTAACTTAATATTTGGTGCAAACACCTTGCCCGAGCTTAAGGACGAGGTTGTTATAACGATTATAGCAACGGGTTTTACGGGTAGTCCTGACCGCTCGTTAAACCAGAGGCGCTTTGTTACGGATAACGCGTCGTTTGAGCCTGTTCAAGCTCCCGTTGAGCCTCCTAAGGAAGAAGTTAAGGTTGAGCCTGCTCCTCAGCCGACGGCTACCGTTGAACAACCCGCCGAACAAAAGGAAATTCCTCCGTTTGTAAAGAGATTATTTGGTAAAAAGTAAAAACGTAAATTAAAATACGCTACCACTCGGGTAGCGTATTTTTTTGCAAAATAAAAACGGCTGTTAGCCGTAGTTATTTTATTCGGGTTTAGCCATTTCTTGATTAAACGCGTCTAATATAATATCTATAATTTGCTTTCTCGTTTCGGTGTTGATGGGGTGAGCAATATCCTTGTATTCACCGTCACTTGCCTTTCTGCTGGGCATCGCTATAAAATAGCCCTCTTGACCTTCGATAACCTTTATATCGTGAATAACGAAACAGTCATCAATCGTCATCGATGCAACAGCTTTTAACTTACTGTCTTCCTTCTGTACTAAGCGTACTCTTACGTCTGAGATTTTCAATTTTCCTACCACCTTATATATATTCGTTTATAGTAATGTATAAACTTAATTAAATTATACACTTGATTTTGTATAATTTCAATACCTTTTTTGAAAATTTTTCACAATTTTATCATTTTTTAGAGGTTTTTTATCAAAAAAACGCCGTTTTTGGCAGTTTTGTAAAATTTTAATAAATTTATGCATACGATAAATTATGAATAAAAAGATAGCAAATTTATCCGTGTATATGATAGGCGTTGGAGGTTTTGGCATGGCGACCTTGTGCGCCTTTTTACTCGACAAGGGGTTTACTGTTAGCGGTAGCGATAAGGTCAAAGGTAGCACCGTTTGTAAGCTTATTGAAAAAGGGCTTATCTTTTACAAAGGGCATGAGGGTGATTATTTAAAAGATGCAGATATCGTGATATATTCATCTGCAATAAGTGACGAAAATTCAGAATTAAAGCTTGCGCGCACTCTTAACAAGGCAATTTACAAGCGTTCTGAACTTTTAAATTTAGTTTTAAGTTCACATAGTCGCTCGATAGGTATAAGCGGTTCTCACGGCAAAACTACGTCTACTGCAATGCTTTACGAAATTTTAAGCGTTAATAATCCGTTTGTGAGTTGTTTTTTAGGCGGTGAGTATAAAGGTATAAGAACTCCGTTAAAAAATAAGGTTGCAATAGCGGAAATTTGCGAGTACGCAAAAAATATAAACGATATAAACTGTGATTATTCCGTATGCTTAAATATTGATAACGACCATTTAGATAGCTACGGAAATATCGAGAATTTAAGGAGTGTCTTTTGTTCCTTTTTATCAAGGTCAAAAATAAAATTTATAAATGCTGACGATTGTAGATTAAGCTTATATCGGGCTAAAAAAACGGTAACTTTCGGCATTTTAAACGATTGTGATTATAAAGCCGAAAACATACTTTTTAGTAGCGGAAATTACACTTTTGATTTAATTGAAAAAGGCGAATACAAATGCAAAATAACGCTATCCGTCGTAGGAAAGCACAACGTATATAACGCGCTATCTGCAATAGCAGTTAGCAGAGTTGTGTTTAAATGCAACTACGAGCAAATAATTCAAGCGCTTAAAAATTTTAAAGGTGTTGAACGCAGGTTTGAGTTTATGGGAGAGCTTTACGGCAAGCAAATAATCTGTGATTACGCTCATCATCCAACGGAAATAGAAAGCGTGTTAAAAACTGTTAAAGAAATATATAAAAAAGACTACTTGGTAGTATTTCAACCGCACACTTATTCAAGAACAAAACTCTTGTTTAAAGACTTTTTTCGGGTTTTAAAAGGTGAAAATGCAATAATCTATAAAGAGTATCCCTCACGCGAAGAATACGATTTTGAGGGCAGTTCCGAGCGCTTAGCAAAGGAATTAGAGCTTTGTTATTACGATAATTTTTTTGAGCTTTTATCTAAAGTTAAGCGGAGTAGAAAAAAGGTGGTAATCGTATTAGGTGCAGGTAATTTATATAACGACATAGTAAATGAAGTCAAAAGCAAGTAAAAAAACGGATAGCTAAGCTATCCGTTTAGTTTTTATTAAATTAGAGCATGTCTATGATAAACTCAGCGTCTTGCTTTTCTTCTTGCTTTAAAACCGCGTTTTCAAAATGCTTGGGTGCATATTCAAACTTAAAGGTTGGGAGTTTAAAGTAAGAGAGGATAATCGCCTTTTGAGCAAGGAGGTTGATTGCTGTTTCGATATTTTGCGAACCGTCCTTGATAAAAGTGAGATTTAACTGTTTATCAAATGCAAAGTTGCAAGAAAGCTTTGCTTTTGTTGCGGAAATTCCTATTACGCCAACGTCAGCCCCGTCACACGCAATCTTGTCAATAATATCAATGCTTGCCGTTGAATCGTTAACGTAAATAACTTTACTGCACTTTCTTCCGCCCGTTATTGCCAAAACCTCGCTTTCCAAATTTTTATCAGGGGTTAGGGTGTAATAAACGTTAGTTTTATGTGCAAGCTCTAAATTATCCTCAACCGAGTCAATCAAAATGGGAACTGATTGATAATACATAAGGAGCTGAGCTATAACGTTTGCAAGGAAAGAACCGCCTACTATCGCAACGTGATTGCCTCTATCGATATTAAGTCTATCAATTATCGTTATTGCCAAGGAAATGTGGTTAATAAAGAGAGCATCGGCCTCAGTAACCGTTTCTGGAAGAACGTAAACCTCGTTGGAGGGCAGGATTACGAAATCGCGAAGATACCCGTCTTTCCCATTGCAAGCAAAAGGCGCGAGATAAACCTTAGAGCCCTTGCTAATGTAGTTGCTCTCTTTAAGCGTTTCAACTACTTGACCTACGGCGATAGAGCAGGGAGTAAAGGGATATTCCCTCTTTAATTCACCTTTGTATAAGCTAAGGTCGTTAAGGGTGATAAAGCACTTAGTAGTTTTAATCTTAACGTCTTCTAAGTTTTCTAAATTTTCAGTTGTGGTGATACCGCCGAGACGTTTCGGCTCAACAATTTGCCAGTTATTCATAATAATCTTGAGTTCATTATAACAACAAACGGTGATTTTTGCAAGTAATTATTCTTAACTAAAAAAAATTAAAGAAATTTACAAAAAATAAAACAGTTTTCGCGTAAAATAAGTTGACTTAACTAAAATTTTAATATATAATAACGTAGTAATAAAATTCGAGAGGTGATAATATGAAAGATAATATTCATCCTAATTATAAAACTGTAACCGTTCAATGCGCATGCGGTGCATCTTTCGTGACCGGTTCTACTAAAAACGTTGATGTAATCAAGGTTGATATCTGTTCTAAATGCCACCCGTTCTTCACCGGTAAGCAAAAACTTGTTGACACCGGCGGACGTGTAGATAAGTTTAAGAAAAGATACGGTATTTGATTTATCTACTAAAATTGTACCATTTTGGTATAGAATCGGCTCTAAGAATTTACTCTTAGAGCTGTTTTATTATCTAAGGTAAATTATGGGTTGCAAAAATAAAACTTCGATAGGCGGTCAGGCTGTTATCGAGGGCGTTATGATGAGGGGAAAAACCTCCGAGGCAATAGCTGTAAGAGCTGAAAGCGGAGAGATACTCATAGAGTCAAAACGCTTAAAAAGCAAGGGCAAAGCGTCTAAAATTCCACTTATAAGAGGGGCGATTGCTTTCTTTTCCTCCCTCGTTCAAGGGACTAAAGCGCTAATGCGCTCGGCATCGGTATTTGGCGAGGAAGAAACGTCTAAGTTTGAAAACTGGCTGTCTAAAAAACTTAAAATAAACGCAATGGATATAGCGACTTTCTTGGGCGTAACGCTCGGCATAGTACTGTCGCTCTTTTTGTTTTTCTATCTTCCACAAGTTGTGGCGGATTTATTCGTGGGTGGGATTAACAACGTATTTTTATATTGCTTAATCGAAGGGCTAATTAGAATTGCAATTTTTATAGCATACATTTTGTTAACCTCGTTACTGAAAGACATCAGGCGAACGTTTATGTATCACGGCGCTGAGCATAAGACCATTTCTTGTTATGAAAAAGGTGCGGAATTAACCGTTGAAAACGTTAGAGGCTGTACTCGCGTTCACGATAGGTGCGGAACTACCTTTATGTTTCTCGTAATGGTTATAAGCATTTTAATTTTTGCTTTAGTAAACGCTGTGCTCGTGCATTTTGGAGTTGAGTTTAGCGGGGTTTTAGGTAAGTTTTTCCGTTTTTTAGTAAAAATATTGACTTTACCTATAATTTCAGGTGTTTCGTACGAGATATTAAAGCTTTTATCTAAATCGCAAAGCAAATTCTTGTTAATATTCAAAGCGCCAGGGCTACTTTTGCAAAAAATTACAACTCGTGAGCCGAGTGATGATATGATTGAGGTTGCCATCGCCTCCTTTAAAGAAGTTTTGCTTATGGATGAAAATCCCGAAATGCCTATAAAAACCTTTAACGTTTTCGGCACGGTAAAAACCTTGTATGAAAAAGTTCTAAAGATTTTAGAAAAGGGCGGAGTTAAAGAGCCGTCTGACGCGGAGTGGATAGTTGCTCGAGTGAGCGGTATAGCTCGCAGTCAAATAAAGAGTAAGGCAACTTCCGTAACGAAAGAGCAAAACGACCTTGCCATAAGCTATGCTAAAAAAAGGGCGGAGGGAATTCCTCTTGCATACGTCTTTGGCGATGCTGATTTTTATGGATACACCTTTAAAGTTAGTGATTGCGTTTTAATTCCAAGACCGGAAACGGAAGAACTTTGCATGCACGCAATTAAAGAGATAAAGCGTAATGATGCCGTTTTAGATATGTGCACGGGTTCGGGTGCGATAGCGGTTACCGTTCAATTAAAAACGGGTGCAATAGTTAGCGCGGTTGATATTTCTGATAATGCGCTTTCTATCGCTAATGAAAATGCTAAAAACCTCGGAGCTAACGTTAATTTTATAAATTCCGACCTGTTTACTTCGGTTGACGGGAAATACGATTTTATACTATCAAATCCCCCATATATTAAAAGTTCGGATATGAAGGATTTACAGCTTGAGGTGGCTAAAGAACCCAGTCTCGCGCTTGACGGTGGGGAAGACGGACTTGATTTTTATAAAAAATTAGCATCTGATAGTTATAAACACTTAAACGACGGTGGAATAATCTATTTAGAATGCGGAATTAATCAAGCAGGTGAAATTGCGCGCTTGTTCGAGCAGGTTGGCAAATACGGCGATATTCAAATTATTAAAGACGTAAACGGAATAGAAAGAATTATAAGGGTGGTTTTAAAATGACGCAAAAATTACAATCGGTGCTTGATAGATACGATAAGCTCAACGAGCTTATTGCCGACCCTGCAATTATTTCAGATATTCAAAACTATAAAAAATACACCAAAGAGCTTTCCGATATAACCGAAACGGTTGAAAAGATAAAAGAGCTTGTTAAAATCGAAAAGGAAAGAGAAGATGCCGAGGCGTTTATCTCTATGGAGCAAGACCCTGAGATGAAGGAGCTTTTATCTCAAGAGATAAAAGAACTCATTAAAAAACAAGCCGAGGTTAACAACGAGCTCAAGCTTTTGCTTATACCCAAAGATGAAAACGACGATAAGTCTTGTATCGTTGAAATTAGGGCTGGAGCAGGCGGAGAAGAGGCAGCGCTCTTTGCATACGAACTTTATAGAATGTACGTAAACTTTTCCGATAAGCATCGCTATAAGGCTGAAGAGATTGACGGAAACTTTACCGAACTTGGCGGAGTTAAAGAAGTTACTTTTTCAGTAAGCGGAAACGGAGTTTACGGTAAACTTAAGTTTGAAAGTGGAGTTCATAGAGTTCAACGTGTGCCGGAAACGGAATCTCAAGGTAGAATACAAACGTCAACGGCAACGGTTGCGGTTCTTCCCGAGGTTGAGGACGTTGAGGTTAAGATTGACGAAAAAGATTTAAAGATTGACACTTATCGTTCATCGGGTGCGGGCGGTCAGCACGTAAACAAAACGGAAAGCTGTATCAGAATGACGCATTTGCCAACGGGTATCGTTGTAACCTGCCAAGACGAGCGCTCGCAAATTAAAAATAGAGAAAAGGCGCTAAAAGTTATGAAATCGCGTTTGTACGATTATTATAACAGTCAGTATCGCAAGGAATACGATGAAAACCGTAAGAGCCAAATAGGTACGGGCGATAGGTCTGAAAGGATTAGAACTTATAACTTCCCCCAAGGTAGAATTACCGACCATAGAATAGGTTTTACCTTGTACAGTTTAGAGAACTTCTTATCTGGAAACATAGACGAAATGATCGAGGCTTTACAAATTGCCGATAGAGAGGCAAAACTTGCAAACGTTGAAGATGAATAAAATTCAATTAAAGTACAACCGAATAGGTCGTTTTTTGTTGTAAAAATTATTTTTAGAAATTATTTTTTTAAATCGTATTGATTTTTGCAGTAATAGATATTAGAATAATTTTGAAACAAACAAAGTATCTTAAGGGGTGTTTTATGAATAATAAAGAGTGGTATAAAAATGCGCAATTTGGTATGTTTATTCACTGGGGGCTTTACAGTTTGCCCGCTGGTGAATGGCAAGGCAAAAGAAATGATTTCCCGGGTGAATGGGTAATGACGTATAATAGAATTCCCATAAAAGAATACGAAAAACTTGCAACGGCTTTTAATCCTATATATTTTAATGCTGAAGAGTGGGTGTTACTTGCAAAAGAAGCAGGGATGAAATACATAGTATTTACAAGTAAGCACCAAGAAGGCTTTGCTATGTTTAAGTCGGACGTTGATAGTTATAACGTTGTTGACGCAACGCCTTTTGGCCGTGACGTAGTTGACGAGCTTGCTAAAGCATGCCGTAAGCACGGTTTAAAGCTCGGTTTATATTATTCGCAAGAATTAGACTTTCACGAAGAACACGGCGGTGGTGTAAATTACATTGATCCGTGGCTTGGCTGTGAGTGGGCTAACAATTGGGATTTCCCCGATAAATCTAAAAAAGACCTTAATATTTTACTTGAAAAGAAAGTTAAACCGCAACTTCGTGAATTATTAACAAAATATGGTGATTTGCTTTGCATTTGGTGTGACGATCCGTGCGATAGCACTATTGAACAAAGCACTGAAATATACAATCTTATCAAAGAGTTGCAACCCGACTGTCTCGTTCCTTCAAGAGTTGGTAACGGCTTAGGTGATATCCACTCTTTTGGCGATAACATAATCCCCGAAGAGGAATATAAAGAAGGGCTTTGGGAAGCTTGTGTAACAATGAATAAAACGTGGGGATATAAAACTTACGACAATAATTGGAAAAGCGTTGACGAGATTTTAAAAATCAAAGAACATTTGAATTCTCGTGGTGTAAACCTCTTATTAAACGTTGGGCCTGACTATTTAGGTAGAATTCCGGCTCCCTCCGTTGAAATATTAAAAGAAATTGCTAAGAGAAACAATAACAAGTAATTGAATAATAAATTATATTAAAAGCCTATGCATTTAATCGTGTGTAGGACTTTTTTTTGAGTGTTTTCAGTATTATTCTCTCTACTGCAAACAAACACTTGTATTTTGTGTGCGTACAAAATACTTTAATATTTTTTGTAAAAATAGTTGCCTTTTACGTATAAATACAATATTATATATAGTATAAATAAAAAGTTATAAGAGGAAAAGGGAAATTGAGATGAAAATTTCTAAGAAAGCACAGTCAATTCCATCGTCTATGACGCTTGAGATAAGCGCAAAGGTAAAACAACTCAAGAGTGAGGGAAAGTCAATCATAGGCTTTACTGCTGGTGAGCCTAACTTTAACACTCCCGATTATATTATCGATAGTGCAAAGGAGGCGCTTGATAAGGGTATAACTAAATATACTCCCGTATCTGGAATGCCTGAGCTTAAACAAGCAATTGTTGAAAAGTTTAAGAGAGATAACGGTTTGGAGTACGAGCCTTCTCAAATCGTGGTGTCGGACGGTGCTAAGTCATCGCTTTTCCACGCAATTTATTGTTTGGTTGACGAGGGTGATGAGGTTATAATTCCAGCTCCTTTTTGGTTTACCTACGAAGAACAGGTTAAAATTTGCGGTGGTAAGCCGGTAATCGTTCAAACTAAGGCTGAAAACGGCTATAAAATCACGCCGAGCGAGCTTGAAAGTGCTATAACTGATAAAACGGTTGCGATTTTAATTAACTCGCCGTCTAACCCAACTGGTGCTCTTTACAGCGAGGAAGAATTAAAGGCTTTAGCTGTAGTTATCGAAAAGTACGATTTAGCCGTAATTTCAGATGAGATTTATGAAAAACTCGTATACGACGGTGCAAAGCACGTATCAATCGCAACGGTATCTCCGTATATGAAAGAAAACACCATAGTTGTAAACGGCGTTTCCAAAACTTATGCAATGACCGGTTGGAGAGTAGGTTATCTTGCTGCGCCTAAGGCGCTTGCAGGAGCGATAAATAGAGTTCAAGGTCACACTACGAGTAATGCGTGTTCTTTTGCTCAATATGCGTCCGTAACCGCACTTAACGGTGGAGAGGATATTATTGAGAGTATGAGGAATGACTTTGATATGAGGAGAAAGTGTATGTGCTCCCTCCTTGACGAAATGGGCATTGATTACGTAAAGCCCCAAGGTGCATTCTATCTCTTTATGGATATTTCTCGCTTTATCGGAAAGTCGTTTGAAGGCAAGGTGATTGACGGCAGTATGGCGTTTGCATCAATACTCACCGAAAACGGCGTTGCGTTAATTCCGGGGCTTCCGTTCCACGCTGATAATTTTGTAAGAGTATCGTATGCGGTATCCGTTGAGGATATAAAAGAAGGATTTCAGAGAATTAAGGCGTTTATTGAAAAGCTTAACTAAATATAAAATTCACCGTTTTAGCAAAATCGGTGAATTTTTTTCAAAATTTTAAATAAATTTCACACTTTGCTATTGAAAAATTAAAGTTTATCATATATAATAAAGATACAAAGAAATCGGAGGATTTAATATGATTAAAATTGTGTACGGACCTAAAGGCTTTGGCAAAACGAAGATTATGCTTGATGAAGTTAATAAAGCAGGTAGCACCGCGAAAGGTAACGTTGTTTTTATTACCGACAAGCGCTTTAATACTGTTAACGTTAATTTCAACGTAAGATGCGTTTATACTGAAGACCATGATATTAAGGGTTCTGTTGCATTTAACGGTTTTATAAACGGTTTACTTGCCGGCAACAGCGATATTGAATACGTATTCGTTGACGGATTGAAGAGAATTATCGGTAACGATATGGAAGGTGGCGATAAGTTATTTGCCTCCATCAAACAGCTCCAAGACGAGTATCCCGAGCTTAAGTTTGTAGTATCGGTTAGCGCAGCGCGTGAGGATCTTCCCGAGTACGTTGCAAGCCTTATTGACTGAGATGGGAATTAAGGATAATAAAACTTTAAACGCAAAGATCGGCGGGTATAAATTACCTGCCGATTTTAAATGTTTAAATTTAAAATTTTTAACTGAACTTTACGACCTTTCATTTGAAGAGAGGATAACGAGTATTTATAACTTCGTTTTAGGTAAAAATTTATCTAACGAGGCTTTTTCTTCCATCAATGAAAGTGACTTTCCAGCAAGCGTTTTAAGCGTTGACGACGGGATTTCTGTTTTAGAACTCTTTGATGGAAAATCTTGTAATTATAGCGATTATTTTTTAGGCGCAGATACGTTAGAGGATAAGGTTATTTCGCTTGCTTTTACAATCGTTTCGGCGTACGTTGACTTGGCGTCTGGTGGAGTTATCGAGCTTGGTGAAAAAATCAACGTTGCATCAGGTGTGCCGTGCGGTAAAATACTACTTGCACTCGATTTTTGTAAAAAGATAAAATTACCGATAGACACGGTGATTTTGGGTGTAGATAAGCCGTGTGACGAGGTTGTTAAGGGTGTCTTTTTCGCATCGCCGATAGGTAGCGAAATAGAAGAGATTACCTCGGCGTTTTTCGAGGATACTGAGTACCTTTTAGACCCCGTTTCCGCAAGCGGTTTGGTTGCCTACGATTTGTTTTACGCCGATTATGAGGACGGCTGTGAAACGTTACTATTATCGCTAAATTCCCCCTTCCTATTTGCTCGCTCTTTACTTAAAACTGTAACTCAAATAAATGAGTTATCGGTTGATAAGGCGATAGATAAACTTTCCGAATTTACCGCGCTTGAATGCCCGTTGCAAATTATATCGGGTAAATTACCTCCTTTTTATCGCTCGGAATGCGAAATTTGTGTGAAAGACGCGTTAGAAATTATAAAACATTGAGTATAAGGTTTGATTTTTGCCAAAGTATATGATATACTTTGCTGTGTAAAGGTGGTATTATGTCAGATAAAAAAACTTTATTTAGTGCCGTTCAGCCGAGTGGTATTCCAACAATCGGCAATTACGTTGGCGCAATCAACAACTTCGTTAAACTTCAAGACGAGTATAATTGTATATATTCTATTGCCGATTTGCATTGTTTGACCGTTCGTCAAGACCCTGCAAGTTTAAGAAAGGCAACGCAAGAACTTTTAGCTTTATACATAGCTTGTGGTGTCGACCCTGAAAAGTGCATTATGTTCGTTCAATCGCACGTTCCTGCACATGCTGAGCTTACTTGGATACTCAACACTATGACTTATCCCGGTGAACTTAACCGCATGACGCAGTTTAAGGATAAATCTCGCTCCCATGCAGATAACGTAAATATGGGCTTGATGGATTATCCCGTGCTTATGGCATCGGATATTTTGCTTTATAACACGGCTGTCGTTCCCGTTGGCGCTGACCAAAAACAACACATCGAACTCACTAGAGATTTGGCAACTCGTTTTAACGGGCGTTATAGCGATACTTTCGTTGTTCCCGAGCCTATTTTCCCAAAACATGGCGCTAAAATTATGTCGCTTGCCGATCCTGCTAAGAAGATGAGTAAGAGTGACGAGAACGTAAATGCTTACGTTTCTATGTACGACGATACAGATACCGTTATTCGCAAATTCAAAAGAGCGGTTACTGATAGCGATACGAAAATCTATTTCGATCCCAAAAACAAGCCGGGTATATCCAACCTTTTAACCATTTACTCTGTATTTAGCGGTGTTTCTGTGGAAGACGCAGTTAAGGAATTTGACGGTAAGGGTTACGGCGAGTTTAAGATTAAAGTAGGCGAGGCGGTTGCCGAGGGTTTAAGACCTATAAGCGAGAAGAGAAACGCTCTCTTAAAAGATAAAGCGTATCTTGACGGTATTATGATTAAGGGTGCTGAAAACGCTTTCCGCATTGCAAGAAAAACTCTTTCAAAGGTATATAGAAAAGTTGGGTTATACAGCCCCGAAAGGTAAAGATGTTTGGATATTTAAAACCTGACAATCCCTATTTGTATTTAAAAGATGAAACGCTATACAAGGCGCTTTACTGCGGTATTTGCAAGAGCATAGGAAAGGTTTGCGGTCAAATACCGAGAATGACGCTTACATTTGATATGGCGTTTATGTCTGCAATATCGCACAATATTTTAGGCGTTGATATAACGATAAATAAAGAAAGGTGCATTGCGCACCATATTAAAAAGCGCCCTGTAGCAAAGCCCGACGATATTTCGTTAATGCTTGGCGCTGTAAACGTTTTGTTAGCATATTACAAGGTTAAAGACGATATTGTTGATGAAAAGAAGGGTGGGCTTAAAAGCTCGGTTTTAAAACGAGGTTATAAAAAAGCTAAAAAACTCTATCCTAAAATTGACGGGCTTATAAATACCTGCTACGTCGACCTTAGAAAGCTTGAAATGGAAAACAGCTCAAGTGTTGATATCGTGTGTGATCCGTTTGCAAAAATGCTTGAAGAGGTTTCAACAGAGGTTTTTAAGGACAAGGCGTCCGATTACACGAGGGGTTTATTTTACGGGATAGGCAAGTGGATATATCTTATCGACGCGCTTGACGATTATGATAAGGATATAAAAAAGGGTAGTTTTAACGTTTTGTATAACGCTTATAAAGAAAACTCTTTTGTCAATTTAATTTCTAATCACAAGCAGGATATATTTTATATATTTAGCGGTATTTTTTCCCAAATTGCCGAAAATTTTAAAAATATTGAAACAAAGTTTAATACCGATTTAGTAGTTAATATTTTAACTCGCGGTATACCTAATACAACTAACAAAATTATTTCTAAAGGAATTAAAAATGATTGAAAAGTATTATAAATCTTTAGGCGTTAACCCTGAAGATAGCAACGAAGTAATTAAAGAGAGATACCTTGAACTCAAAAAGCAGTATGAGGAAGAGAGATTTTCCGAGGATAGTGACGTTGGCAACAACGCCGCAAAACGCCTAACGGAAATCGAGGTTGCGTATAACGCAATTATAAACTACCGCTTTGAGCATACTTCTGAGGGTGACGTTGCCGAGGCGTATAAGAGCGTTGAGGCGGCAATTAGGAGTGGCAATTTAAGCGGTGCTCAACAGCTTCTTGATGATTTTGATGAGAGAACTGCTGAATGGCATTACTATCAGTCCGTTGTTTTTTTCAAGAAGAACTGGATAAATGAGAGTAAAAAACAGCTTGAAATTGCACTTTCAATGTCTCCGGATAATGAAAAGTATAAGTCAGCGCTTGAAAAGATAAACAATAGAGTTAACGACGGAGCTAAGATTAACAACGACTGGAATAGGTCTGGCAACGCAAACTATGGCAACGGCGCTCAACCGCAACAACCGGGCGGTCCTAACCAGCAACTCGGCGGTGATAGCTGTGCTCAATGGTGTTGCGATATGATTATGTGCAATATGCTCCTTAACTGTTGCTGTAACTGCAGATAATTATGAAAAACGGCAAACTTATAGCGGTATCGGCGCTTGCAACCGCTTTTGGAGTAGCGTTTTTGGTGATAGGTGCATATTTTCAAACGTTTGATTTAAGTGCGCTTTTTATGTCGTCGATAATGATGATGCTACCTCTTTCCAAAAAGAGTTACAAGGGCGCAATACTTACTTATTTTGCAACGGCGCTACTTGCGTTCATTTTTGCAACTACGAGATTTTACTTATCGCTTTTGTACCTTTGCTTTTTTGGGTTACATCCTATCGTTAACTTTTTTCAAATTGAAAAGGGTAATAAACTATGGTTTTTGTATCCTATAAAATGCGTGTGGTTTGTTGGCGTATGCTTTTTAATGTATTACGCATTTAGTATGTTTATAGTGGAAAATCCGTTTTTAACGAAGTTTATGCCACTTATTATCGTGATCGCTGGCATTTTGCTATATGCTGTGTACGATTTTATTATGATTAGATTTCAAAAGATGTCTTTTAATCTTATAAAAAGACTTGGGTTATAAAATATTATGCGAAAGAACGACGAATTTATCGGCAACGTGTCCGCGGTTGGTTCTAATATGGAAGGCATTGTCCGTATTGACAACTACGTCTGCTTCGTGCCATTTGCTTTACTTGGCGAGAAGATTAAGTTTAAAGTACTTAAAACAACTAAAAATATTGCTTTTTGCAAATTAATTGAGGTCTTAACCCCTGCTGAGCAGAGGGTAAGGCCTCGTTGTTGTGTTTACGGAAAATGCGGAGGTTGCCAACTCCAACATTTAAGGTATAAGGATCAACTTAAAATAAAAACGGACACCGTTTCAGACTGTTTGAGGAAAGTTGCAGGCATCGAAACGGACGTTTTGCCGTGCATAAAGAGCGATAATGAATACGAGTATCGCAATAAGCTACAACTTCCCGTAAGGAATATCAACGGCGAGAATAAAATAGGCTTTTTTGCATTAAATTCTCATAGGGTTGTTGAAACGGAGAGTTGTCCCATTCAAAAGCCTTGGTCAACGGATATTATAAAGGTTTTTAGCGAGTTTATTGAGGAAACGGGTATAAGTTGTTATAACGAAGAGAAAAACGAGGGGCTTATTCGCCACGTCGTTGTTCGCCAAGTTGACGTTGCGCTCATTATTACGGTTGTTATAAACGGTGAAACTTTGCCTGAAACAAAGTTGCTTATTGATAAGCTTGCGTTAAAATTTAAAAAATTCTCCTTGTTTATAAATGAAAACACCTCTCAAACAAACGTTATATTAGGGGAGAAGTTTACTTGTGTTTACGGTGAGCCGAGCTTTTTTACTGAGGAATTTGGCATTAAATACGAGGTTGTTCCTCAGTCCTTTATGCAGGTTAACTCGTATATTAAGAAAAAACTTTATCAAGACGTTGTTAAAACGTTATCAGCCGATAAAGATACCACTGTAATTGACGCGTATAGCGGTGCTGGTCTTATGACGGCATTGCTATCTAACAATGCAAAGCACGTTTACGGTATAGAAATCGTAAAAGAGGCGGTGTTATCGGCAAATAAGCTTGTCAAGGATAACGGTTTAGCGAGCAAGGTTGATAATATTTGTGCGCCGTGCGAAGAGGAACTTCCAAAACTCATTGAAAAGCTAAGGCAGAACGGTGATAAAATTTCGGTTGTATTAGATCCGCCGAGAAAGGGGTGCGATAGAAAGGTTTTAGATGCGTTACTCCTTGCAAAACCCGATAAAATAGTTTATGTTTCCTGTTCGCCACAAACGCTCGCTCGCGATTTAGGTATATTAACCGGCAGTTTGCATTACGAAGGCAATGAACTTAAAAAATCTCAAGAATACGAGCCGATGTATACTATTACAAAAGTTCAGCCTTACGATATGTTTTCCCAAACCAAACACGTAGAAACGGTTGTTTGCCTAAGTAAAAGATAGATGAGGAAAATTATGGAAAAAATTATAACCTATGAAACGCTTCGCAATTTTGCGTATTCTAACGACCACCTTATCAAAGGTGAGATAAAGGGAATAGTATTATCTTTTTTCGGTTTAGGCGGTATGTATATGCATGCTGACGACTTAGGAGATGCGATCGAATATGCTGAAAAGGGTATTATTTACGTAATACCTTACTATAACCCATGGTCGTGGATGAATAGGCAAGCCGTTGCTTTTACTGATGAAATAGTTTCGGTTTTACTTGAAAAATATAATTTAAACGGCAAAGTTAAGGTTGCTTCAACTGGCGCTTCAATGGGCGGGCTTTCCGCTTTAGTTTATTGCGCTTATGCAAAAATTACGCCTTGTGCTTGTGTTACAAATTGTCCCGTGTGTGACCTTCCATATCACTTTACAGAGCGAACTGACCTTCCACGTACGCTATATAGTGCGTTTGGTGAGTACGACGGTGATTTGCTATCTGCTATGCGTAGTTGTTCGCCTATTCATTTGATAGATAAAATGCCGAATATTAAATACGTTATTTTTCACTGCGAAGAAGATAAGGCGGTGAATATCCGCAAGCATTCGGATGTTTTCGTTCAAAAAATGAAGGCTGAACGTGATATAGACTATAAAGTAGTTCCTTTACGTGGACACGGAGATTTGTCCGCCCAAGCGAAATTTGAATACAATCAAGCAATTTTATCTGTTTTTGAATAAGGAAAACTACAATTATGAATAACAATTTTATAAATTACGCGCATAGGGGCGCGCCGAGTTATTGCCCTGAAAATACGATGCTTTCTTTTTATACCGGTGTTTTTATGGGAGCAAACGGTATTGAAACGGACGTTCAAGTAACGAAAGACGGCGTTTTGGTGTTATTTCACGACGACACTTTAGAAAGAGTGACAGGTGAAAAGGGTAGCATTAAAGATTACACATATAAAGAACTTCAAAAGTTTTGGGTTAAAAAAGATAATTTTAAAGATAAAATACCAACGTTTGAAGATTTTTTGTTGCACTTTAAAGACTTTAACTTGACTTTTGCTATTGAATTAAAAGTTGGCGGGGTTGAAAAAGCCGTTGCCGATATGATAAAAAAGTACGGTGTTCAAGAAAAAGTCATCGTAACTTCGTTTAATTACGATTATCTTAAGATTTTCAAAAGTTTTGCCCCAAACATTAAACTTGGATATTTAACCGATAAAGTTGACAACTCCACAATCGAAAAGCTTTTAAATGATAAATTTTACGAAATTTGCCCCGAAGGACGCCTTGTAAATAAAGAAAACGTTGATAAATGGCACTCGTTAGGTTTAAACGTAAGGGCATGGGGAATTTATAACGAAGAAATTATGAAGGCTGTTTATAATGCAGGTGTTGATGGTATGACGGTAAACTTTCCAGATAAACTTACAGGAGATATATTCGATAACTATGAAAACGAATAATAAAACGATTGCATTTGATATCTTAATTTGTGTGATTGCAGGCATTATAGTTGGTACTGCATATCACTTTTTCCAAAACAGCAACGGTTTTGCGCCAGGTGGTGTTGGCGGTCTTGCAACAATGACCTATTACCTCGTTGATTATAGGGTAAGTTGGTCGGTGCTTATG
>JAFQEV010000054.1 GCA_017398825.1 Clostridia bacterium | reverse complement strand
AGGCAACCTTCTCCGACGTGCTTGACACAATGGCAGAGACTTATCCCGACCAGTTTGCATTCAAATATCCCACTCTGGATTACACAAGAACATACGAGCAGTTCCGTCGCGACGTTGACGAGTGCGCCGCTGCACTTATCTCGTTAGGCGTAAAGGCTGGCGATCACGTTGCCGTTTGGGCAACAAACGTTCCCGAGTGGTATATAACCTTTTGGGCTACTACCAAGATAGGAGCTGTTCTCGTAACCGTTAACACCGCTTATAAAATTCACGAAATAGAATATCTTTTAAAGCAGTCGGATACTCATACGCTCGTTATGATTGAATACTGTAAAGATATCAATTATAAAGAGATAATAAGCGAGCTTTGCCCCGAACTTAAAACACTTGAGGCGGGTAAGCCGTTATATTCCAAAAACCTTCCTTTCCTTAGAAACGTAGTAACGGTAGGTTTTTCAATGGATGGGTGCTTAACGTATGAGCAAATGCTTTCGCGTGCGTCACTTATCCCTCAAGAAGAGGTTAGAAGGCGCGCTTCACTCGTAAAGCCTGACGACGTTTGCAATATGCAATACACCTCTGGAACAACTGGTTTCCCCAAAGGCGTAATGCTTACCCACAGAAATATAGTAAACAACGGTAAAACTATCGGCGATAGAATGGATTTGTCTACGGCGGACCGCATGATGATACAAGTGCCTATGTTCCATTGCTTTGGCATGGTGCTTTCAATGACGTCTATGATGACTCACGGCGGAACGCTTTGTCCTATCCCGTACTTCTCGCCAAAATCGTCGCTTGCGTGCGTAAACGATGAGAAAATCACTTGTTTTAACGGCGTTCCTACAATGTTTATTGCAATGTTTAACCATCCCGACTTTGCAAAAACCGATTTCTCGTATATGAGAACGGGTATTATGGCGGGCGCTAACTGTCCTGCGGACTTAATGCGTAGAGCATCCGTTGAAATGAACATGCGCGAAATTATTTCCGTTTACGGTCAAACGGAGGCGTCGCCCGGTTGTACTATGGGTGAGGTTAACGAAGATTTAGACCATAGAGTAGAAACGGTTGGCAGTGCTTTCCCCGGCGTTGAGTGTAAAATTATTGACCCCGAAACGGGAAAAGAACTTCCGGACGGTGAGAGTGGCGAGTTCGTTGCGCGTGGCTTTAACATTATGAAAGGCTATTATAAAATGCCTGAAGCAACCGCGCAAGCAATCGATAAAGACGGGTGGCTCCACTCCGGCGATATTTGTATGAGGACGGCTGACGGATATTATAAGGTTACAGGTCGTCTTAAGGATATGATAATTCGCGGTGGCGAGAATTTGTATCCTCGTGAGATTGAGGAGTTTTATTTAACTAACCCCAAAGTTAGAGATATTCAAGTGGTTGGCGTTCCCGATGAAAAATACGGCGAAGAGTGTTGCGCGTGGATTATTCTTCATAAGGGCGAAACGTCAAGCGAAAGCGAAATGAAAGAATACGGAAACGCATCTATCGCAAGGCATAAAGTTCCAAAATATTTTATGTTCGTTAACGAATTCCCCATGAATGCAGCAGGAAAGATACTCAAATATAAAATGAGAGAGGAGTCCGCAGAGAAATTAGGGCTTAAAAAATAGCATGATAAACGGATTTGAGATAATTGACGCGCATTGTCATATATACCCCGAAAAAATTGCCGATAGGGCAGTTCACGGCACGGATGCCTTTTATTCGATAACCTCTAAAAGAAAGGGTACGGCAAAAGATTTAATTGATGAAAAACACTTGTCAAACGTGGATAAATTCGTCGTTCAATCGGTTGCAACTACTCCCCATCAGGTTAAGAGTATCAACGAGTTCGTTGCCAAAGAGGTTGAGCTTTACAGCGATTTTCTAATCGGGCTTGGCACGTTGCATCAAAATAGTGAGGATATGGAGGGGGATGTTTTGCACCTTTTAGAGCTTGGGCTCAAGGGCGTAAAACTCCACCCAGATATTCAAAATTTTAAAATAGACGAGGAAAGGTATTTTCCCATCTACGAGCTATGCCAAAAGCACAAGCTCCCCATCTTGATGCACACGGGCGATTACCGCTACGATAACTCTAATCCCAACCGAGTAATTCCCATACTTGAAACCTTTAAAGACTTAACCTTAATCGGCGCGCATTTCGGCGGTTGGTCGATTTACGACGAGGCGAGTAAACAGCTTTGCAAATACGATAATTTTTACGTGGACTGTTCTTCGGCGTTCTACGCGCTTGAAAAATCGGACGCAAAAAAAATTATCAACCGCTACGGAGTTGATAAGGTGCTGTTCGGAACGGACTATCCTATGTGGGATGCGGTTGATGAACTTGAATATTTCTTCTCTTTAGGTTTTAACGAAGAGGAAAATAGAAAAATGCTTTCCAAAAACATAAAAAAACTGCTTGCTATTTGAGCAAGCAGTTTTCATTTAAATCAAAAGTATATTCTTTAAACGGGGTTGTTTCCGTAAAGTGCGGAATTCTAAATTCAACGAACGCCAGCGCCACCGAATAGAAAAGCACGGGGCCAAGGTTGAAGAAATGGCAGTCAAGCAAGCTGGCAACTAAAAGAACGAAGATTGAAATAAAAGTAAACGTAGTTTCTATTGAGCGCTTTTTAAATAGTAGTATAATCGTTTTAACGCGGTGATAGCCGTAAGCGAGTAGAGCAACGATTCCGCCCGTTGCAAGCAATTGAATAATAGTGTTGTGCCAACGCGCAGGGAAAAAGCTCGTAAAGCTTATCTCTTGAGACCACTCGTAATTAAAGTCAAGCGGACCTTGCATGCTGAGCGAGTAAAATCCGTTTCCAAATACGGGGTAGTCAAGGAAGGTTTTAAAGCCTAAAGTGTAAAGTTGAACTCTTGGCGTTGATGCAAGACCACTTACAAAGGATACGTATAACGTATGCGTATATACCGCACAGAAATACCAAATCAATAGGGCGAGGAAAAGCGTGTTTAAAACCGTTAAAAGTTTAGTTGCGGGCTTTGCCTTAATCAAGGTGATTACGGTGCATATAGCCACGAATATCACGCCTACGAGGATTGACGTTCTCGAACAAGAGAAAACCGTCATCAAACACATGAAGTCAACGATGAGTAGCCAAATAATAGAAGTGCAGTTTTTGCTTTTGCACGCGTAGTAAAAAGCAAAGGGTATCGTCATTGCAACGATTGCGCCCATATTATTGCTAATGCCCCAACCAGTGTAGATAAAGCCTTTCCAATGTTGGATACTACTTGCCATAACGTTGTTGATAATGTAAACGTAAATAAGTTCAACCGATACTGCAAGCCCGAATAAAAGGCCGGTAAATATAAGGTAATCCTTTTTAATTTCCTTCCACTTTACCGTAAAACTTAAGATGAAGTAGGGAATGATAATAACTGCAAACTGAAGAGCGGCAATAGCAAGGTTTTTAAGAGCAAAGCCCATATAACCCTTGCTGAGAATTCCTGAAAGGAAATACGCTAACCCAAGAATTAAAATGCTGACGGTAAGCGTTCTTTTCTGTCTAACCATATTGTAAAATCCAACCTCTTTATCGAGGCTAAATCTCAAAATCATACTAACGATAATTCCGCCGGCGAGATAAAAGAGTAAATATCCGCTATTTTGGGGGAAAAGTATTGAGTCTGGATTAACTCCGGGGTTGTTTGCTACGCTTGAGGCAATGTAACAAAAGCATAGCATCGGCAAATACGGCGAAAAGTCTTTACCAAAAATTGCAATATAGATAGCAAAAGCGGTTATAGCACAAAAAAAGTACGTATCCATTGCGTAAGCATTAGAAAGTACTGTGAGTATCGCTATTAAAACTACGAACGCTTTGGAATATATAAAGGCGTTTATCCACCTTATTATAGGCCATTGCGGTAGTTTATAAGTTTTTAGGATTTGCGCGTTTTCCATTAGTTCTTTTACTCTTATTCCTTGGTAATTATTATTTAACTTATACCATAAATTTATACTTTTGTAAAGTATATTTGCATTTTCACTTAGTTTTAGCTGAAATTTACACAAATTAAAGCCTCGCTGAAATTGCGAGGCTTTAATTTGTATTTACGCGCGTTCTATTTTTGATTTGCGCTCTATTACTATTGCTACTATTTGTAAAATCACGAGTAGGGTTATAGCTATTGCAAAGATAATTCCTAAATAAACGACCTTTCCTGCGTCAAATATAGAATAAATTAAAATTAATTCTATCGCCAAAAGTACGGCTGTTATAATTCTTAAAACGAGCGATGCGGTGTATAGAGGTTTTGAAAGTTCTTTAACTTCTCCACGCTTTGCTCTTGAGTGGGTAGATATTAAGTGTGCGCCGAATATTATCTTGTAAACGGCGTGCAAGGCAATGGGAACGAAACATATTATTGAAAGTGGGAAAAAGATAACTATAACGAAAGCAAAACCAACTCCTTCCATTCCCTCCGTTCCGCTTGATGCTACCCCAGTTTTTAAAAGAATAAAAAATACAACGGCTAACGCTATACTAAAAAATGCGTCTACAATGCTAATTATGCCCGATGCTAAGGTGTTTTTCAAATTCTTATTAACAGTGTTTTCCATAACGCCTCCTTAAAACGAGTATTTGCCTTTGTAGGCTTTTTATCCGCTCTTTTTATTATATTATAACAAAAATGTCCGCCTATTGCAATAAGCAAAATAACAGGCGTTTTTTTTAACCCATTATTGACGGTTTGCGTAAAATATGATAGACTTTATTTACAAAGTTACGCTGTAACTAATATTCAAGGAGGCATTATTTTATGGCAAAATCAAAATCTAAATCAAAAGTTAAATTAGACTTATCGCTCAACAACCTTTTAACCTGTTTTGTTTACGCGGTTATCGGTATATTACTCGTTGTGTTAAAGGGCGGTTCGTTAGGCATTTTAATGTCGGTTATAGGTGGTCTTTTAATAATTTTAGGCGTGCTTGACGCGGTTAAGGGTAAAGACCTTGTGAAAGGCGTTGTTGAAATCGTTATAGGTATAGCAATTATAGTAGGTGGTTGGATATTTGCAAGCATAGTATTGTTGATATTTGGTATCCTTTTGATTGTCAAGGGTGTAATAGAACTTCTTGAAGTTTACAAAAAGGGTTTTATGGCAGCTCTTCCTGCAATCGTAACGATAGTAATAGGTGTGTTGCTCGTTATTGCTAAGTGGGCGCTTATGGACGTTATTTGTATAATTGCCGGTGTAATATTCATTATCAACGCGGTACTTACGTTATTTGGCAAAAAGCTCAAAAAGAAATAAAATAATTTTAACAGACGGCTGGGTGACCAGCCGTTTGTTTATTTAAGGTTGTAATTTTTAAAAGGTTGGAGATTTTTGTTGATATTTTTTTTGCTGTATGCTAAAATACTTGTGTAATTGAACTTTAATATTAGAGTTTTATATCTTACGCATCCTTAGTTAAATGGATATTTGGGCTTATCTCCCAAGGCGTTCGCAAGCATTTTGCTTGCTCGGCTCGACAGACACTGTTATCTCCATTTAACAACAGACCTAATTTGATATCCTATGCTTCCTTAGTTAAATGGATATTTGGGCTTATCTCCCAAGGCGTTCGCAAGCATTTTGCTTGCTCGGCTCAACAGACACTGTTGTCTCCATTTAACAATAAACTAAATTTTATATCCTATGCTTCCTTAGTTAAATGGATATTTGGGCTTATCGCCCAAGGCGTTCGCAAGCATTTCGCTTGCTCGGCTCAACAGACACTGTTATCTCCATTTAACAACAGACCTAATTTGATATCCTATGCTTCCTTAGTTAAATGGATATAACAGCCCCCTCCTAACTTTGGGATTAGTTCGTGTAAACACGAGATTTGGCTAAAAGTAGTATCTAAAACATGGCATTTTGACGAGTTTTGGATATGTATTAACACGATGTAGAATTGATGCGGAATAACACCCCTAAAAAAGGGTAAAATTGACACAATTGAATACTTAAACTATTCCAAAAGTGTGTAAAAGGTAATTTGAAACGGAATAGAAAAAAAGAGCCTATTTTTTGGAATAATAAGCGGAATAAAAATAAGTATTAGATAGAGTCAAAATGATAAAAATTGAATAAAAATGTGCTCATAGTTTAACGGATAAAACGATGGCCTCCTAAGGGTTCGTTATATCCCTAAATATAGTATAGCGTAGTCATATATACCACAATATATTGTGTTTTGCATTCAAAACGTGCAGTATTGTGGTATAAAATTGGTATATTTTGTATCGTAAAATAACTTTTAAAATGTAAAAATCTTTCCGTAGCGTAACGGGATAACGCAGTCGCCTCCTAAGCGACCGATTTGGGTTCGAGTCCCGACGGGAAGACCAAAAACCAGCCTTTTTCAGTTCGAAAAAGGCTGGTTTTTATATTATTAAACTGATATCAAAAGTTTATATGAAAAATTTATATTTTGAATATGTGTCCTATTTTTGGTACTAACAAAATGTTAAACTCATCTTAAAATTAAGGTGGGTCTATTTTTTATGCATTTTTTACACATTGTTTCGTAGAATTCTCTTGAAACACCACCATTAAACATTCCCAAGTCTTCATACATCTTCAATAAAGACTCGTTATATTCGTGTTTTCCTTCAAAATAAACCCAGTCAATTTGACAATTATCATCCTCGCATCCCACAAAACAAATTAGCAAAATATTGTCTGATTTATGTTGTAACTGCTTTGCATCACGCAGAATTTCGTAGTATCAGATCCTCGTCCAGTACGTAGAGCGGGGTGCCGAATTTCTTTGCCAGCTCCACGGTATCGTGCCGACCGATGACAAGATGATTTTCTGAGTTGATAGAGAGATTTGGCGAATGGAACATAGCTTTTGTCCTTGATTATGAATAGGTTTTAATAATTTCTTCGGCAATTTCTCTACGTGTAACACATCTGTCCATCGCTTGTTTTTCAATATATCGATGTGCGTCGGCTTCGGTCATTCCAAGCGAATTTATAAGTGTCCATTTTGCGCGGTTTATAAGTTTAATTTCTTCCATCTTCTCTTGAAGAGAAAGGTTTTTTGTTTGCATATTTCTCAGTCGCTCTCTCGTTGCTTTAAGCCAATCCAAAGCTTGTGATATTGCTTGAGCGGGGACAGGCTTGTGGAGAGTGAAAACGCCGTAATCACGAACCTTTTCGTAGATACTCGTATACATATCGTTGCGTACGAATAAAAGAACGACAGAGGCTTTGTTGCTTGAAACGTCTATTGCAAGTTTAACTCCATAATCGTCAGGCAATGGAGCGTTAATAATTATGATATCGTAAACGCGTTCGGTAACGTTGCGTTGTGCTTCATTTACGCTTTTAGCAAAAGTAATCGGCGAATAAGTAGCTCCTGGTAACAGTTTTACGATATTATCGTTAAACGAATTTGAAGCCGAAACGATGAGAACGCTATATACATGTTCTTCAAATGGCATCGTTTGATTCCTCCCAAATTAGATT
>JAFQEV010000053.1 GCA_017398825.1 Clostridia bacterium | reverse complement strand
ATGGGCAGCGGAAGCAACCATTATTTTAAGAATACGGGAACTTACCACTTGATTATCAACCTAAAGACCTTTGAAATTACTGTTGAATTATTGCCCGAATAAAAACATATGGTAGCAGAGGGAAGGACCTAATGATGTTTTGGAAAAATACTTTTTGTCCCACACACATACCCTAAAAACGAGATTTAGTCCCACATATACAAAAAGACACAAGGTATTTACACCTTGTGTCTTTTTGCTTACTACGTAAGTTTAGATTACGGACTTACGACACGACAGCAGTAACGCAGGCAAATTTATTTGCCGAGTAACGCACGGAGGGCGCGACGCGTTAAGCAAACAGTATAGTATACTGTTTGTAGCCAAAGCGGTGAGCAATTTACAATTGCGAACTGGACTGTAAGTCCGAAATCAATTAAAAAGCTTATTTGTTTTTTTGTGATATTGGTGTTATACCGAAACATTTTTTGTATGATTTTGAAAAATTGAAGGGGTCGGCGTAACCGACGGCAAACGCCGTGGTGCTAACCGAATAACCGAGCGATAAAAGCTTTTTGGCTTGTTCCATACGTGTTTTGATGATATATTCTTTTATGCTCATTTTTGTTTTTTTCTTAAAAAGCCTATAAAAATAACTTTGTTCAAACCCAAATTGCAATGCTAAATTTTTGACGGTAATTTCGGTCATGTAATTAAAGTTAATATATTGAACTACTTTACTGATAACGTCGCCGTCGTCGGATTTGTTTGAAAATATAGAATATATTAATTGGTATAAAATTGAAATATAAATATTTGGGGAAGACTCTTCTTTTTTAAGTAAACCTAAAAGCGTTTGCTCTATTTCTTTTGGGTAAGGATATACGGAACTGTCGGTATCAAAAACATTTGCAATCTTTCCTTCAAAGGCAAGCCAAACGTACTCCCAAGGCGTTACGGAATCTGCCGTATAGGTGGTTATCTCGTTAGGGCGTATTATAAAAAGTTGCCCTGCGGAAATGTTATGCTCGCCAAACTTATCCCTAAGTTTTCCACATCCACGTAAGCAAAAGTGGATTATATAATAATTTCTTGTGTGCGGACCAAAGGAATGATTTTTAGCGCAAGCTTGAGCGCCGAAGAAAATTGGGGATAAGTCTTGAGATTCGCTTTTGTCAATAAAAAGTTCTTTTAAAAAAATTTCACCTAACATATTAGCAATATTTTACCATAAAATAGCAATAAAACACAATGGAATTAGCAAGATTTTTGTGGTATTATTTAGGAAAATATTTTTAAAGGGGGCTTTCTTATGAAAATCACATTTTTAGGTGCGGGTAGTACCGTGTTTGTTAAAAACGTTTTGGGTGACGTTTTTTTATCTTCGGCGCTGAAAGACAATTTAACAATCGCTCTATATGATATTAGTAAAGAAAGGCTAAACGAATCGTATATCGTAATTGATAAGTTGAATAAAAAATATAATAACGGAACTGCTGTTATTGAAAAGTTTCTTGGTGAAGAAAATCGTAAAGAGGCTTTAAGCGGTGCAAAATTCGTTGTGAACGCAATTCAAGTTGGCGGTTATGAGCCTTGTACGGTAATTGATTTTGAGATTCCTAAAAAATACGGTTTACGCCAAACTATCGGAGATACGCTTGGTATAGGCGGGATTTTTAGAGGTCTTCGCACGATTAAAGTTTTGAAAGAAATTGCAAAAGACGTGGAAGAAGTTTGCCCTAATGCTTGGTTTTTAAATTATACAAATCCTATGGCGATTTTAACGGGTTATCTTTTAAGATATACCAAAGTAAAAGCGATTGGTCTTTGTCATAGCGTTCAAGTTTGCGTAAAATCTTTGCTTGATACTTTGGGCTGTAAAAATATGGAAGTTGGCAGTGAATTGATTGCAGGAATCAATCACATGGCTTGGTTGCTTGAAGTGTGCGATAAGGATGGAAACGATCTTTATCCCGAGATTAAACGCCTTGCAAAAGAAAAAAATAAAGAAAAACACGATAATATGGTTAGGTTTGACTATATTGACAAATTTGGATACTACTGTACGGAAAGTTCTGAGCATAACGCCGAATACAATCCTTTTTATATCAAGTCTAAATATCCTGAATTGATTGAAAAATTTAATATTCCGCTTGATGAATATCCACGCCGTTGCATAAAACAAATTAAAGTTTGGAAAGAGCAGAAAGAAGAACTTTTAGGCGGTAAAGAAATAGAGCACGAACGCTCTCGAGAATACGCGTCTTGGATTATGGAATCAATCGTTACGGATAAACCCTATAAGATAGGTGGAAACGTTATCAATAATGGTCTTATAACCAACTTGCCTAACGACGCGTGTGTTGAAGTTCCTTGTTTAGTTGACGGAAAGGGGATACATCCTACCTATATTGGTCGCCTGCCCGTTCAATGTGCAGCAATGAATATGACTAATATAAACCCACAATTGCTTACTATTGAAGCGGCGGTTACTTGCAAAAAAGAACACGTTTATCAAGCCGCTATGCTTGATCCGCACACCTCTGCAGAACTTTCACTTGACGATATTATTAAAATGTGTGACGAACTTATTGAAGAGCACGAAAAAGCAGGTTATCCTATTTTTTAATAACAATAAGCAAAAATTCTTAGACTAATTTATAAGCTTTAGCCCAAAAAAGAACGATTAAATAATCGTTCTTTTTTTATCCAGTCGATTTAGGCTTGGTATGTAATCCGCGCAAAGCGATATGCAATCGCCGTAGGCGTATGGCATCACCCAAAGGGTGTAATATCGCTTTAAATGTAAAATTCTCAAGCCTTTTTCTCTTTTCCTATTGACAAATTACACCTTTTAGAGTATAATATTTGTACAAAATGTGAGTGAAATATTACAACTCACGCAAAAAGGAGAGTTATAAATGGCAAAACTTAGAGATAGGCTTTGGCTTTGGGGTCACCCTGAAGGAAGATATAACAACGAATTTGGCAATCACAAGGTTTCCCGTATGACGCCTATGGAATGTTGCGGTTATATGGGCATTGATAGAACTTTTATGGTTCCCGTTCAAGTAGACGTTGATCGCCGTCAATACAACAAGTCGTTCAAGCCCTTAAAAGAGGTTGGCTGGGAGTGCTATGATGCAGGTAGCGACCCGTCCGTTATTGAACCGCTTATAAAAGAGGCTGGCGATTTTAAAAACATTACGAGGGTTGTGTTTGATGATTTCCACCGCTACGGTTCTTTCGTAAAAATGCCGGTTGAAAATCTTTGGAAGGTTCACGAACGCCTCCACAACAACGAGGTAAAATCTCTTGATATGTGGATGGTTTTATACACTCACGAGTTTGGCGAGGTAATCAACGATTATCCCCAGTATAACGAAGAGTTCAAAAAGTATATTGAGCCGTTTGACGGTGTTATTATGTGGACTTGGTGCGAGGATAAGGGCGTACCAGTAATTCCTCAAAAGTGGGAGGAATTCAAGGCAATTACCCCCAAGCAAAAGAGAATGTTCGGTTGCTATCTTTGGAATTTCGGTGATGAAAAAGAGGCGACTGGTAAAGCTGTTGAGTGGCAACTTGATTTTTATCTTGATAAAATCAAAAAGGGCGAGGCTGAAGGCATCGTTTTACACACCAACACCATGGCAGACCTTGATTACGAGGCTTACGACGTTGCTCTTTCATGGTTGGAGCGTCATTACGATGATGAAGTCCCCGAAATTTAATCCGTTATTTGCTACGTTATACTTTGTTACTGCGATTTTTTAACACCTCGATGACCAAGGAGGTCAATCTCGCCGTTAAAAAATCTTGTGCCTCGTCTAACTTGCAACTAACGTCTTAAATTATTCTGTATAACGTCTTAAATTATTCTGTATAACGTCTTAAATTATTCTGTATAACGTCTTAAATTATTCTATATAACGTCTTAAATATGATAACCAAACGATTTATGAGGTAGATTTATTATGAAAAAAACTGTTGAAAGCGTATTAAAAACTTTAAATGAAAACGAGCTTGGAACGGTTACTACGCACGAGCACGTTTTACTTGACCTTACTGCGTTTTATCAAGCTCTTCCCGTTGAGGGCATAGAAGATCCTGCAACCCAAAAGGTTGAAATGTGGAACTTAGGTATTCTTAGCCGTGACTGTTACGCGCTTAAAGATAACCTCTTATTAGATAATGAGAAAACTGCAATCGAAGAGCTTAACTTTTTCAAAAAAGCGGGCGGAGATACGGTTGTAGACGCGTCGCTCGACGGTATCGGTAGAGACCCTGAGGCACTCGTTCGCATATCCAAGGCAACGGGGCTCAACATCATAATGGGCACGGGCTTTTACGTTGGCGAAACTCACCCCAAAGCTCTCGACGATATGACCGATGAGGAAATCGGCGAGCTTATGGTAAAAGAACTTACCGTTGGCGTAAATGGAGTAAAGGCTGGATATATAGGTGAAATCGGCATAAGCGAGATTTTTGACGATAAGGAAAGAAGAGTTCTCCGCGCCGCAGCGCACGCTCAAAAGAAAACGGGCGTTGCCATAAACGTTCATATAAATCCTTGGACGGTTAACGGTTTAGAGGCGGTTGACATTTTACTTTCTAAAGGCGTTTCGCCCAAAAAGATTTGCATCAGCCATATAGACGTAGAAAACCGCGAAGATTACATCTATGCGCTCCTTAAAAAAGGCGTTTACGTTGAGTTTGATAACTTTGGCAAGGAGTACTACATAAAGCGTGAGGTTAGAAACTCCGGCTACGGCTTATTCGTTCACGATACGGATCGCGTTAAGCTTTTAAAGAAAATGATTGACGACGGTTACTTATCTCAAATTTTATTATCGTGCGACGTATGCCTTAAAAACCTCCTTCACAAGTACGGTGGTTGGGGCTACGACCATTTGCTTACCAACGTCGTTCCTATGATGGAAGACGAGGGCATCACTACTGAACAAATTGAAACAATGCTCAAAGAAAACCCGAAAGCGTGGTTACTTCACTAAAATATTAAGGAGATAAAATTATGTTAAACATTCCGTCAATTCCCTTAGAGGAGTACAAAGAAAGAGTTAAAAAAGTTCAAGCAACAATGAAAAAGGACGGCTACGATATTATCCTTGCCTACGGCAACGAGGCTGAGCCCCAGTTCGTTAGATATTTCTCTGCGTACTGGCCGTCTTTTGAAACGGCAGGCGTTTTAATCGCTCAAGAGGGCGACCCCTTGCTTTTAATCGGACCTGAAAGTTACACGTATGCAAGTGACCGTTCGAAAATCGCTGAAATTAGAAGACTTAAAGCGTTTAGAGAATCTTCCGAGCCGGAATATCCAGGTCACAAGCTCGATACGTTCAACACCGTTATAACCGAGCTTTTAGGCGATAAGCCTGTAAAGCGCTTAGGCGTTGCAGGTCTTCCTCTTATGACAATCGGCGTTTACGAGGCGCTTGCTGAAAGTTTAAAGGTGTACGGCGATATCAAGATTGAAAAGGCGGACTACGTTGTTAACGATATCCGTATGAAAAAGACTGAAAACGAGCTCAAATGCATGCGCGCCGCTGCTGAAATTACTAAAAAGACGTTCGATTACGTTTTAGAAAACATCAAGGTTGGCATGACTGAACAGCAAGTTGTAGGCTTAGCGCTTGGCAAGATGCACGAGCTCGGTGCTGAAAGAGAGAGTTATCCGCTTTGGGTGCTTACCGGCAAGGGTTCTAACCAAGCTATTTCTCGCCCGAGAAACAAGGTTATTGAAAAGGGAGATATGACCTTCCTTCAAATCGGCGCAAGGGTAGATGGCTATGCATCGAGTATAGGTCGTCCGGTAGTGTTTGGAAAGGCTACCAAAGAGCAAAAGGAACTCATCGAGGTTGGATATAAAGCTCAGGCGGACGTTATTGCAATGTTAAAGGCTGGAGTTCCCGCTTGCGAGGTAGCGAAATTCCACGTTAAAAACGTAACCGAAATGGGTTATGGTGACTGGCTCTTGTATGGTCCTTGCCACGGCAACGGAACAATGGAAGGCGAAGCGCCCTGGATAGAAACGAATTCCGATTATCTACTTGAAGAAAATATGAGTTTCTGCGTAGATATTTTCTTAGGCTCTAAGGAAAAGGAAATCGGTCTTAGAATGGAAGACGTTGTAGTCGTTACCAAAGACGGTTGCGAGAATTTAACCAACTATCCCAGAGAGTTATTTGAAATTGATTGTTAAAAAAAGCGGTGGATGCGTCCACCGCTTTTTTGATGCAGTCTTTATTTGAATTCGTTTAAAAGAAAAGTTAATACTGCTAAACTTTTATGGTAAAAGTAAAAGAGATTGTATTCTATCGCTGAATACAATCTCTCTTGGCGGAAAAGGCGGGGGATTCCCCTGTTAGGGGAAATGTCTCGAAGAGACAAAAGGGTTGCCGTCCGCGGCTAGCGATTGAACCTTGGTGAAAATGCCGCCTATATGCAAAAAAGCAAGTCAATTAGACTTGCTTTTTTGGCGGAAAAGGCGGGATTTGAACCCGCGCTACGTTATTCACGTACTACTCCCTTAGCAGGGGAGCCCCTTCAGCCACTTGGGTACTTTTCCATAACTGAAATATTTACAATGTATTAAATTTTTAAAAAACTTAAGCTCACCTGCTAAGGAGCAGGGGCGCGACGCGTTAAGCAAACGATTGATAATCGTTTGTAGCCAAAGCGGCGAACAAACTGTGTTTGGAGCTGGAACCCCTTCAGCCACTTGGGTACTTTTCCATAACTGAAATATTTAATTTCAATTGCTACTTTTCAATAGAAATTTAAGTTAGCCTAACTATAATATCATAATAAAACGATAAAGTCAAAATATTTTTTGCTTTTTTTTAAAATTACTAATTGTTAAGCGAAAATATCAAAATTCCTGCGCTATATGCTGGCAATTCAAGGTATTTTATTGACGGAAAATCTAAAAATAAGATATAATAAAAGCGAATAAAAAATTATCGCTATTTTCAATTTCTTATTTCTCAAAAGGATTTTTTATGGATATTTTACAGTTTTGGAATCAAATGGTTGGTAATCCGCTCCTGTTTATCGCCGTAGTTTTAACACTCGGCGTTATCCTCGTTAACGGCTGGACGGATGCTCCCAACGCCATAGCAACGTGCGTTACTACGAGGTGTTTATCACCGCGAAAAGCTATTATTATGGCGGCTGTGTTCAATTTTTTAGGCGTGTTCTTAATGACTATGCTCAACGCCACCGTTGCCGAAACGATTACCAAGATGGTTGATTTTGGCGATAACGCTAACGAGGCGATAATCGCGCTGAGCGCAGCGCTGTTTGCCATAGTGCTATGGGCAACGCTCGCTTGGGTGTTTGGAATTCCCACCAGCGAGAGCCACGCGTTAATTGCCGGTCTTACGGGTAGTGCAATAGCACTCCACGGAAGTTTTGCGGGCGTTAACGGCTCGGAGTGGGTAAAGGTTATATACGGTATAGGAATTTCCGTAGTATTAGGCTTTGGGCTTGGCTGGCTCGTATGTAAATTCGTTACAAAGGTTTGCTATAATATGAATAGACCCAAAACCGAACCGTTTTTCAAAGGTGCTCAAATCGCGGGCGCTGCGTCAATGGCGTTTATGCACGGCGCGCAGGACGGGCAGAAGTTCATGGGCGTAATCCTCCTTTGCGTTTATATGTCGCAAGGGCAGGCGTTGCCGTCGGATATAAGCATTCCCATTTGGCTTATGATAGTGTGTTCGGCGGTTATGGCTTTAGGTACTGCAATGGGCGGAAAGAAGATTATAAAGTCCGTTGGCATGGATATGGTAAAGCTTGAAAAATATCAAGGCTTTTCGGCGGATATTGCAGCGGCATTATCACTGTTATTCTGTTCAATATTCAGTCTTCCCGTGTCGACTACGCACGCAAAAACAACCTCCATTATGGGCGTTGGCGCTGTAAAGAGAGTTTCGGCAATCAACTTTGGCGTAGTAAAAGAAATGGTGCTTACCTGGATACTTACCTTCCCCGGTTGTGGTTTGGTAGGCTTTGGTATGACTAAGTTATTTATGTGGATATTCATTTAAAGGAGATTATAAGTTATGGCAAAAGGTGATAAATTTTATTTTGATAATTTCATAGCAAGTGCGGAACTTTCCAAAAAGGCGGCAAACTATCTCGTTGAATGCCTTGAAAACTTTAACCCGGAAAACATTGAGGAAATGCTCAAAACGATGCACGAGATAGAGCATAGTGCAGATATTAAAAAACACGAGATGGACGGGGCTTTAGCAAAGGCTTTCGTAACTCCCGTTGATCGTGAAGACCTTGATATGCTCAGCCATCAGCTTGATGACGTTGTTGACCTTATCGAAGAGGTTTTACAAAAGTTTTATATTTATGATATAAAGACTATCGATGCACCCTCTATATCAGTTGCAAAAAACATAGTAAAAGCTTGCGATATTCTTTGCGAAATTATGAACGAATTTGAGAACTTTAAGAGATCTAAGAAAATTCACGCATTAGTAGTTGAGCTTAACGACGTTGAAGAAGATTGTGACAAACTCTATCTTTCTTCCATTCGCACGCTCACCAAAAATTCGAAAGACGTCTTAGAAACTATTTCTTGGCGTAAAATCTACGAAAGCTTAGAGGCTTGTGTTGACGCGTGCGAACACGCAAGTGATTGTATTGTTTCGGTTATTATGAAAAACACCTAATTTAAGCCATTATAAACTTCGTTATGCGTCGTTACTGCCGTCAAGTCGTGACCGTAATGACCACAAAGGTCTATTACGCCCAACGGCTTGCCGTCGAGCCTTGCCTAACTCGTTTCTAACGTCTTAAATTTTTAATCCTTTATTTACTGTGTTACTGTCAATGCTTTGCGACCATAATGACCAAAAAGGTCTATTATGCCCGTCAAAGTATTGTCGAGCCTTGTCTTGCTTGTGTACGACGCCTTTTAATTCAATATAATCAAAAATCATAACGCGCGACAGCGCTCGTATCGTTTACATTCACTAAACTCATAATAACGCACAGCGTTTTACAGTTTAAAAAAACCGCAGTTTTACCTGCGGTTTTTTGTGTTTTTTAAGTTTATAATGGGAAGAGCATTGCAACGAGGGCGTACATTAAAGGTATTGATATTACGCAAAGTGTGTGAGATATCATTGCCATGCCAGCGCCTGTTTTTGCGTCGCCACCGTACGCCTCGGGGAATACCACCGTATTAAGCCCAAGGGGAGCGCCGAACGCTACGAAAGCAAGGTGAATAATAAAGTTATCTATCGCGAGGTTAAAGCAAACGTTCAAAAGACATTTAACGCCAAATGCCAAAGCGACTAAAACGGCGGGGAGAACGATAAGCCTTAATGTCGTTGCAAAATAAACCTTTTTGTTGGTGAGCATGGGTTTAATTTTATACTGAGCAACCGTGCAACCTGCAATAATCATTGCAACGGGGCCCATGCAGTCTTTAAGCGAGTTAAGCGTTGAACCTATAAAGTTCATGTCACCCTCTTTACCGAGGATAAATTCGCCACCGCCAAGTAATCCCACTATTATACCGATAACGAGCGCGACGGTGGGAACGTTAAGTAAATTCTTAAACGCTGAAAATTTCCCTGCGTTCTCCTTTTTCGGAACGAGAACGGAAATTCCCCAAACGTAGATGAGAACGGTTAATGGAAGACAAGCGAGCTTGTAGTATGAAAGCCCCACGTCACCAAACAGAGCGAGAACGAGCGGGTCGCCAACGTAGCCGAGGTTTGCAAACGCTAAGGCGTAGAGGTAAACGCCTCTATCGTAACTCTTTTTATCCTTAACGAAAACCCCGTTCAATGCATAGGATAAGGCTATCGCAACGGCGATTACTACCGAAAATATTATAATATTAAGCCCGTGTTCACCGATATTTGCTATCGTGCAATTTCTCGCCATCGTGTAAAAACTAAGTGCTGGGCAAAAAATATAAGTTTCAAGCTTTGCCATAACCTTGCTAGCGTTTTCGGGTAGGATATTAAGTTTTGATAGAATAAAGCCCAAAACCATACAAATAAAAAGAGTGAGCATGGGATTAAGCGTTGCTAAAAACGTTTGTATCATAAGTTTTTCTCCGCATATTATCTTACGCTTGTGCGCAAATTTTGTCAAACAAAGGGATAAGAAAAGGCGAAAATATTTTTTGTGTTTGCAAAATAACGATATTTTTAAATTTTTTAGCGATAGACTTTTTATATTTTACGTTGTACAATTTACTTATAAAGGCTAAAGGGGAAAGTTATGATACTTGCAATAGGCGAAATACTCGTTGACAAGATAGTTGAAAACGGCGAGGAAAAAAACTTTTTGGGCGGAGCTCCCGTCAATATGATAATAAACGCCAAGCAAAGCGGTGCAACTTGTGCGTTCGTAGGGCGTGTTGGGAATGACGAAAACGGCGAGTTTTTAACGGGCGAAATGAAAAGGGCAAACCTTGACAGGCTTGACGTTCAAGTGGATTGCGATAGAAAAACTACCGTCGCTTTAGTAACGTTGACCGACGGGGAGCGCGACTTTAAGTTTTTAAGAGACAACACCGCTGATTACCACTTGGATTTTGACGCTATTGATTTTAACGCTTATAAAAACTTAAGCATTATCCACTTAAGTTCCCTTATGCTTTCCGAAAAAGAGGGCGTTGAATTTGCAAATAAGGTAGTTAAAAAGGCGAGGGAATTAGGCGTAAAACTCTCCTTTGACGTTAATTTTAGAGAGGACACTTACGACAGTAAAGAAAGGGCTATTGCAACCTATCTTCCCTTTATAAAATCTGCAGATATAGTTAAATTTTCCGATGACGAGCTTGAGCTTTTCTCTAAAGAGAAAGACGTTTTAAACGGATGCTTAAAACTTGCAAAAAAGGGTCAACTATTCTTAGTTACCTTAGGTAGCCGAGGCAGTTTTTACTACTTAGATGGTGCGAGCGGAACAGTTCCCACAGTTCCTGTAAAGCCCGTTGATACAACCGGCGCAGGCGACGCCTTTTTCGGCGCGTTTATAGCGAGCGTTGAGGGAAAGGAATTAACCTCTTCAAACATCTTATTAGCTATGAAAAAGGCAAACGAAAAAGGTGCGCAAACAACGCAATTTTATGGAGCGGTAAAGGTATGACGGATATAAAAAAGATAATTTCACAGCCCGTATTTTTCAATAGAAACAGAGTTTATCGTATATACGAGGGAGGAAAGCCCTACAAGGACTTTTTCGATGACGGGTACGATGACGGAACGGACAATTATTTTCCCGAAGAGTGGATTGCGAGCAAGGTAAAGGCAATCAATCCCAAGTATTTTGGAAAGCGCGATGGTGTTTCCGTAATCAGAGGCACGGAGATTTTCTTCGACGACCTTTTGCGCGATTACAGCGCCGAGCTTTTAGGAAATAGAAAATACGATTGTTTAGTAAAACTTTTAGACAGCGCGGTGAGACTTCCTTTCCAAGTTCACCCAAACAAAGAATTTTCGCTAAAGCATTTTAACAGCCCATATGGAAAAACTGAGGCGTGGCTCGTCGTTGCAACGCGCCCAGGGGCTAAACTATACTTTGGTTTCAAGGATAAAATCACAAAGGAACAGCTTTCTAAACTTGAAGAAAAGAGCGAGGTTGAAAAAGACATTATGGGCAACCTCCTCCACGGCGTACCCGTAAAGGCGGGTGACGTTTGGCTTATAAAAGCAGGACTTATCCACGCGATAGGCGCTGGCTGTACTATAGTTGAAATTCAAGAGCCTACCGATTTTACTATACAGCCTGAAAGGTGGTGCAACAACTATCACATTTCGTATGAAGAAGAGTATATCGGGCTTGAAAAAGAGGTTGCGCTCGGGGCAATTAACTACGATATATTCGGCAGTTCCGCCGAAGAATTTGCAAAGGTTAATCCTAAAATAGTTATCGACACGCCAGTTTATAAAAAAACTGAACTTATAACCTATAAAGATACGCCTTGCTTTGCTGGGAATAGGCACGAGCTTAAAAATGGCGGTAGCTTTGTTATGGACTACGCGCCGTCGGTGTACCTATGCGTTGAGGGCGATGGTAAAATCATCGGTGAAAACTACGAAAAAAACATCAAAAGGGGAGATTACTTTTACCTTCCTTTTATTGCTGAGGGGAAGTTCATAGCTACAAGCGATAAAAGTATAACTTTAATAGAATGCTTACCGAGCAAGCAATAAAAAAATGCGGTGATTTCACCGCATTTTCTATTTAGATTTTTTTGCCTTTTTCAAAGCCTTATTTTCTTTTTTATCATCGTAAACGTCAGCATCTTTAACGTAGTTAAAATATAAATCGTTCACCTTGTCTTTATAAATCTCGGCAATTTGATATCTATTTAAGCCTTGCTTAACGTAGTCTTGCACGTACATGGGCTTATCTATTACTAAAATGTGCTTTTGAACGGATATATAAATGGGGTACACGGGTATATCTTTACCCTTTAACGCATACCACCTTTCCGCAAGCATAACAAAGCCTGGGAAAAACTGAGTTAAAACGTCAAAATACCCCTCGTTAGAATTTTCCGGGAACACCATAACGGACATGCCTTGTTCGAGTGCCTTTATGCTAACTCTCAACGTTTTGCCAAGGCGAGCGTCGGTATAAGTTGGAACGTTTTTCATTCCCTTGTAAATAAACGGGTTGAGCCAAGCGAGTATCCAAGCCTTTAGCGAGGTTGCAAATCCCGGTTTCATGTGCTTTTTCTTTATATACAAAATATCGCGCATGTACGCCGTTCTCTCTTTATGATTGCCAAACATCTCGTGCGCGCCCCACTTGCAAGTTTTTACGGGGTAGTAAAGCTCAAGCGTTGGAGGACCACTCATTGCCGAGTGATTAGATACGATTATCGCTTGTTTTTCAAGTTCGCCTGCCAAATTGATTATCTTAGGTCTTTTCCTGTAAGCGAATTTAACAATAGGCTTTAAGATGAAATACATAAAGCTTTTTCCGGTTGGAACTTTCAATTCTTTACTTTTAAGTTTTGCCATAGCAACTCACCTCTTAAAGAATAATTTTATGTTACCAAATTTTCATAACTTTTGCAAGAGTTTTTGAACACTTTTGCCATTTATGTTCAACAAAATCACAAATTTCACCAAAAACACACATTTGATTGACAATATTTTACAAATGTAGTATATTATCTTCAATATTTTACGCAGGGTAGATTTAGTCTATCCAAAATTTAGGAGGAATTATGGCAGGTACTTTTTGGGCATTCGTGCCCGCAATAGTAGCAATCGTACTCGCGCTTATAACTAAGCAGGTGTACGTATCGCTCTTTTTGGGTATCTTCGTAGGCGCTATGCTTTTTGTTGGCGGTAATCCGCTTGAAGCGCTCGGCGTTACGTTTACTTCAATGAGCGAAAAGTTGGGTGAAAACGCACCCATTTTGGTTTTCTTAGTAGTTCTCGGTATTTTTGTAATTTTAATGCAAAAATCTGGTGGTTCTAAGGCTTACGGTGAGTGGGCTCAAAAGAAAATAACTTCTAAAAAGGGCGCTCTCGGTGCAACCGCTGCGCTCGGATGCCTTATTTTCGTTGACGATTACTTTAACTGTTTAACGGTAGGCTCGGTTATGCGCCCCGTTACCGATAAGTTCAAAGTTTCTCACTCCAAGCTCGCTTGGCTTATTGACTCAACTGCTGCTCCCGTTTGCATTATCGCTCCCATTTCTTCTTGGGCTGCTGCAGTTTCGGGCGAGCTCGAGGGTAACGGTATTATAGTGTTTATGAAAACTATTCCGTTTAACATTTACGCTATTTTGACTATCGTTATGGTATTTACTTTCTGTTTCTTAAAGCTTGACTTTGGCAAGATGAAGAAAAACGAGCAAATTGCTGAAACGACCGGTGATTTAAACGCAGGCGAAACGGATCTTCCTACCGATGAGGATAATACTATCGTTTCTAACCCCCGCGGTAAAGTTCGCCACCTTATCATTCCCGTAATTATCTTAATCGTTAGCTGTATCGGCGGTATGATTTACTCCGGTTTCTTCTACAACTGGGGCTCTGCGTTAGAACTTTCTTTCGAAAACGCTCAAGTAATCTCTTCCGAGGTTATAGGTGACGGTGTTAAAGTATTGCTTAACAACAACGCCGAGGTTATCTCCGTTTTAACAGAAGCGGAAATTTCTTCCGTTGTAGGTGACGGCGTTTACTATACTGCGGTTAGTCCTACCGTTATAGAACTCATCGTTCCAAATCTCGAGGTTGCCATTAGCGAAACGTCGGTATTTAGTCAATTCGAGGCTGCTGGCTACGGCACGACTGTTCAGTCCGCAAACGTTATCGAGGCGTTCTCTAACTGCGATGCGGGCACTTCGCTTGCAATCGGTTCGACCATTGCACTCGTTATCGTTGCAGTATATTACATGATTGAAAAGGTAGTATCTTTCAAGGAAATCACCGAAAGCTTTACTCAGGGCTTTAAGACTATGGTTCCTGCAATCTTAATCTTAACGTTTGCTTGGACTATTTCTGGCATTATGGGTGCTAAGGGCGGTTATCTTGACGCGCAGGCATTCGTTCAAGCCAACATGGAAAAAATCCCCGCGGCAGTTAAAGCTCTTTTCCCTGCGATATTCTTTATTACAGCGTGCGCTATCGCATTTGCAACGGGAACATCTTGGGGAACGTTCGGCGTACTCGTACCCATTGCGGTTGCAATCTTGGGAGGAGAAGGAACGCTCGTTATCTTAACCGTATCTGCAACGCTTGGCGGTGCGGTATTCGGCGACCACGTATCTCCGATATCCGATACTACGATTTTGGCGTCCACGGGCGGTAACTGTAACCATATCGACCACGTTAAAACTCAACTCCCGTACGCAGCAATGATAGCTATTATTTCGTTCGTATGCTATATAATAGCAGGTTACTTATCGGTAATCGGTGGGGTTTGGACTGCGCTTATTATCTGGGCTATTGCTCTTGCAATGCTTGCAGGTGCTATTGCTCTTATCAAGTTTATTGAGAAAAAGAGGGCAAATCTTGCTAAATAAGGTTTAGAAAATTAAATTTCCGTCCACTTCGTTGAGGTGGGCGGTTTTTTTATAAAAACCCCGTTAAAAAAGTTTACAAACGGGAAAATATGTGGTAATATGTAAAGGCTAAAAAATTCACACCGATATATTGCAGGCGTTCGTTGCCCCGTAAATTTCACTTTTTTCATGCGGAGTAAAGCCTGGTAAAACTTGTATCGGGAGGAATAAACGGAGGAAATTTTTATGGCAGTATGTTCAATGAAACAGTTGCTCGAGGCTGGCGTTCATTTCGGTCATCAGACTTCGAGATGGAACCCCAAAATGAAGAAGTACATCTACGGTGCAAGAAACAATATTCACATTGTTGACCTTCAACTTACCGTAGAGGAAATCGAAAAGGCTTACAAGTTCGTAGTAGAAGTTGCAAAAGCAGGCAAGTCCGTACTTTTCGTTGGTACTAAAAAGCAAGCTCAAGAGGCTATCGCTCAAGAGGCTGAAAGATGTGGTCAATACTTCATCAACGCAAGATGGCTTGGTGGTACTCTTACCAACTTCAACACCATTCGTTCTAGAGTTGACAGGCTTAATAAGCTTGACGCTATGGAAAGAGCAGGCGACTTCGACCTTCTTCCCAAGAAAGAGGTTATCGAGCTTAAGAAAGAGAGAGAAAAACTCCAGCTCAACCTTGGCGGTATTAGAGAAATGCACACTCTTCCCGGCGTACTTTTCGTAGTTGACCCCCATTGCGAAGAAATCGCAGTTAAAGAGGCTAAAAAGCTTGGTATCCCCGTAGTTGCTATTACCGATACCAACTGTGATCCTGACAATATCGATTACGTAATTCCTGGTAACGACGATGCTATTCGTGCCGTTAAGCTTATCGCATCTATTATTGCTGACGCGGTTATCGAGGCTAATCAGGGTGCTGACGCGGTTAACCACAACATTGACGACGAAGTTGTTTCTCAAGACGAGGTAGCTGAAGAGGCTCCCGCTCAAGAAAAAGCAGAATAAGGAGAACGAAAATGAGTTTTACAGCAAGTGACGTAAAGACGCTCCGTGAAAGAACGGGCGCAGGTATGATGGATTGCAAAAACGCTCTCGTTGAAACCAACGGCGATATGGATAAAGCTGTTGACTACTTGAGAGAAAAGGGCATTGCAAAGGCTGCTAAGAAAGCAGGTAGAATTGCCGCTGAAGGTTTAGTTGAAAGCTATATTCACATGGGTGGTAGAGTAGGCGTACTTTTAGAAGTTAACTGTGAGACGGACTTCGTTTCTCGTGGTGATCAATTCAAAGAGCTCGTTCACGATATCGCTCTTCACATCGCAGCAGCAAACCCCTCCTACGTTACCGTAGACGAAGTTCCTGCTGAAGTTATCGAAAAGGAAAAGGAAATTTTACGCGCTCAAGCAATCGAAGAAGGCAAGCCTGAAAAAATCATCGAGAGAATGGTTGAAGGCAGAATTAAGACCTTCTACAACGATAACTGCTTGCTTTGCCAAAAGTTCGTAAAAGATCCGGATAAGACTATCGAGCAGTTAGTAACCGAGGCAACCGCTACTATCGGTGAGAAGATTTCCGTTAGACGTTTCGTTCGTTACGAAATGGGCGAAGGCTTACAAAAGAAGAACGAAAACTTGGCAGACGCTGTTGCTGAACAAGTTTCCGCAATGAAGAAATAATGTAAATAAAAGGGACTATTTTTAGTCCCTTTTTTTGCGATATTGACAATCTAACCGTTTAGGTTTACAATATAATAAACGTTTTATTAAGGAGAGATTATGGCAGTTAAATATAAAAGAGTAATTATAAAGATAAGCGGTGAGGCATTAGCAGGTGATAAGGGTATGGGCTTTGATCAAGCCGTACTTTCTAAAGTAGTTGACCAAATTTGCGCCGTTCACGATTTAGGCGTTGAAATAGGCATCGTAGTTGGCGGTGGTAATTTCTGGCGTGGTCGTCAAGGCACGGAGATGGATAGGGCAACTGCAGACCATATGGGTATGCTTGCAACCGTTATAAACGCCCTCGCTCTTCAAGACGCTATTGAACGCCGCGGCGTTCCCACGAGAGTTCAAACGGCGCTCACTATAACGAGAGTAGCCGAACCATACATTGCAAGAAAGGCTCACTCTCACTTAAGCAAGGGAAGAATTGTAATCTTTGCTTGTGGAACGGGCAACCCTTTCTTCTCAACCGATACCGCAGTTGCGTTAAGAGCTGCTGAAATCGGAGCAGAAGTTATTCTTCTTGCAAAGAACGTTGATGGTATTTACGATAGTGACCCCAAAGTTAACCCCAACGCTAAAAAGTACAAAGAAATCAAGTATCTTGACTTTATAAGTCAAGAACTCAAGGCAATGGATACTGCCGCCGTTGCTATTTGTAAAGAAAACAAAACCCCCATCTTAGCGTTTGGCTTAGATGAAGAGAACTCGTTAGTTAGGGCTGTTGAGGGCGAAGAGCTCGGCACCTGGATACGCTAACGAATTATAAACTTCGTTCTGCGTCGTTTCTGTCGTCAATCCGTGACCGTAATGACCAAAGAGGTCTATTACGCCCAACGGCTTGCCGTCGAGCCTTGCCTACGTCGCAACGCGCATAGATTGTCAAGCGTTAACCTAAAGGTAAACGCTAAGACAAAAAAGCGGTTGCTCCTTTATCCCAAAATTCTTTTTAATCTAAAAACAATTTCGGGAGCAATGTAGTAAAGTAAAAGAGAAAAATCAATTTAAAAAGACGGCAATCGCCGTCTTTTTTAGCTAACTGCAAACTATCGCTTGCGTTAAGGATAGTTTTTTTGTGTTAACGGGGGACAACTATTTTCCGAATAACGTTTTCCCCCTTAACAATCCCCCTTTCCTAAAACTCCTCAAAACCCCTTTAATTCCCCTTAATCTTTAAGGGGATAGGGATTATTTTAAAATGTCTAACGCCATTAAAAAGCCAAATCTAAAACCCTCGATATACGCATCTTCAAAATTAGTTGCGTTCATCTCGTTAATGCGAGCGTTAAGGTTTTTATAAGCCTCGATAATCTGTGGCTTATCATTAAGCATTTTAATAAAGCTTTCCTCTGTTTCAACAACTTTGTCTAACGCGTTTTTCCCCTCTATACTTAACTTTATGCTATCATAGTTGCCACGATTGCCGTAAAACATCTCTTTAATTGCCGAGTAATTTTCCATAATATTCTCCATAAATTTTAGTTTAATTATACAAGAATAAAAGTTAAAAGTATTCACAATAAAGAAATTATTTAGTGGTATGTTTTATAAAACAATAAATTCTTGTATTAGACGTAATTTAGCGTGCTGTTAAGCACGCTTTTTTATTTAAAGAAATAAAAAACTTCTTTACAAAAATTCAAGTTTATAATACAATATAAGTAATTAATACAAAAAGTTAATAGGAGTATATTATGGCTATAGATTTAGAAACTTTAGAAATGATGGAAATGGAATGTGAAGAACGTATGCAAACGTCGCTTGACGTTTTGAAGTCTAACGTTTTGCAAATTCGTGCAGGTAGAGCTAATCCCCACATTTTAGATAAAATTCAAGTTGAGGCTTACGGCGCAATGAGCCCCATAAACCAGATAGGTAATATCTCGGTTGTTGACGCTCAATGCTTAATGATTTCACCTTGGGATAAATCTCTTTTGAAATCGGTTGAAAAGGCTATTCAGCTTTCCAACATCGGTATCAATCCGACTAACGACGGTAACGTTATTCGCCTCGTTTTCCCCATGCTCACGGAAGAACGCCGTAAAGAACTTGTAAAACAAGTTAAGAAGATGGGTGAGGACGGCAAAGTTGCTATCCGCAACATTAGAAGAGACGTTCTCGACCAGTTTAAAAAACTTAAAACTGCAAAAGATATTACTGAAGACCAGTACGCAGATTACGAGTCAGCAGTTGAAAAACTCACCTCTAAAATCATTGAGGCGGTTGACAAGGTGATTGCCGATAAGGAAAAGGACCTTCTTACTTTATAATGGAAAACCTTATAATCCCACGCCACGTCGGCTTTATTATGGACGGGAATGGTCGTTGGGCAAAACAAAGAAATAAGCCGAGGAATTTCGGGCATAAAAAGGGAGCGGAAAACGTGGAAAAAGTCGTTTCCGCTTGCTTTAAGTCTGGGATAGAAGTAGTTAGCCTTTACGCCTTTTCAACTGAAAACTGGGGTAGACCTAAGGACGAGGTTGACAAGATTATGGACTTGCTTTACAAGTTCTTAATCAAATACGAAAAGACCTTAATTAAAAACGAAATTCGCCTTATTGTATCCGGCAATAAACCCGAGCTTTCGAAAGTGCTTTTCGAACTTATAGAAAAGGTTGAAAATAGCACGAAAGCCTTTAAAAAGGTTTTAAATATTGCTATCAATTACGGTGGAAAGCAGGAGATTTTACACGCAGTTAACCGCTTGCTCAAAGATGGCAAAAGCGCGGTTACCGAAGAGGAGTTTGAAAGTTATCTCTACACTAAAGGCCTTCCGCCCATTGACTTAATCGTGAGAACGAGTGGCGAGCAGAGAACGAGCAACTTCTTTATTTGGCAGTCTGCTTACGCCGAACTTTATTTTACCGATGCTCTTTGGCCCGATTTTAACGAGCAAGAGCTTGAGAGCGCACTTTCTTGGTACGCGCAAAGAAACAGAAGATTTGGAAAGATTTAACTATGCTTAAAAGAACGATAACAGGAGCAATAATAATAGTCGCAACGGTGCTTGCATTTTTCTTAAGGACGATAGATATAAGGTTTTTCGACCTCTTCGCCCTTATCCTTTCAGTAATGGGAGCATACGAATTTACCAAGGCGCTTGGCGATAAGATTACGGGCGCGCAAAAGATAATGGCTATCGGCTTTTCCGTTATAGTAATTCCCGTTGCAACTTTTATACCTAAATATCTACTCACAGTAATCGTAGCATATATTGCAATCGAACTTTTAGTATCGGTATTTTTAAAGGGTTCTTCCGTTGAAAAAATGGGCTATACGGCGATTTGCTCAGTTTATCCCACCTTAATCTTGTTATTTTTATCGCTCGTAAATCACCTTGGAGCGTACGCTTTGTTTGCGCTCGTTTTGGTGTTTGCAACCTCGTATTCGACGGACACTTTGGCGTATCTCGTAGGCTCGAAATTCAAAGGCAAAAAGCTTTGCCCGACCATTAGCCCTAACAAGACGGTGAGCGGAGCAATCGGCGGAGTTATAGGCGGAGTGCTTGGTGGAATAATTACCTACTATGCATTTAAGTGGATAGGCATTTCCCCGTTCAACCTTCAAAACGAAATAAACGCCGTTATCTTTTTGATAATGACGGGAATAGTTTTCAGTATAGTTACTCAAATCGGCGATTTGTTTGAAAGCTTTTTAAAGCGTGGGCTTGGCGTTAAGGATATGGGTTCTCTTCTTCCCGGTCACGGAGGAATACTCGATAGAGTTGACGGGCTTATGTTTACCGCACTTGCAGTTTTCGTTTTTTATTCATTTTTAATCTAATTTAAGGATATAATATTTTTATGGTAAAAATTGCGTTGCTCGGGAGCACGGGCTCTATAGGTAGGCAAGTTCTAAACGTAGTAGAGCGCTATCCCGAAAAATTTCAAATAATATCCATGGCGGCGGGTTCTAACGCCGTTTTATTTTCCGAGCAGGTAAATAAGTTTAAACCTAAAATTGCATGCTTATCAAACCCCGAGGGCGTTTCTAAGATAACTGAAATTCCCAAGGGTACGGAATTTTATTATGGTGAAAGTGCCCTTTTGCACGCTGTAACCGACGAGTGCGATATCGTTTTTGACGCGGTTATGGGCTACGCTGGCTTAAAGGCGGTAAAATACGCTATCGAACTTAAAAAACCGATAGCTCTTGCAAACAAGGAAACGCTCGTTGCTGGCGGTGGGCTAATTATGCCTATGGCAAGGGAAAACGGCGTTGATATTATCCCCGTTGACAGCGAGCATTCGGCAATTTGGCAATGCTTAAACTTTAACAAAGTTAAAGAGTTTAAAAAAATATTGATAACGGCGTCCGGCGGTGCGCTGAGAAACGTTCCCGTATCCGAGCTTGAAAACGTTACCGCGAGTGACGCGCTCATGCACCCCAACTGGAACATGGGCAAAAAGATAACGGTAGATTGCGCTACCATGGTAAACAAGGGCTTTGAGGTTATCGAGGCGATGTGGTTATTTAACGCAAAGCGCGAGCAAATCGAGGTGGTAGTTCACCCCGAAAGCATCGTTCACTCAATGGTAGAGTTTAGCGACGGTGCAATCATATCGCAAATGGGAATTCCATCAATGGAACTTCCTATCCAACTCGCCCTCACTTATCCCGATAGATTATTCATTGAAAATCACGAACTAAACCTCTTTGGCAAAACCTTGAACTTTAAAGAGATTGACAAAGAGAGATATCCCGCCTTTTTCACGGTTGATAAGGCAATGGAAATGGGTTACAATTTCCCTTGCGCAGTAAGCGCGGGTGACGAGAGGGTGGTAGAGCTTTTCTTGGAGGGTAGAATAAAGTATACTGAAATTCCCTTATATCTTGAAGAGGTTTTACAAAAGACGGAAAGGTTACCTTTAACCTTTGAAAACTTGGAGTACACCGATAAAATATCACGTGTGATAGTTGATGAATTATACTTAAAAAGGTGCAAATAATGACAAATCTATTATCCGTATCGAGCGTGCTTTCAACGGTGTGGTCGATATTGCTTGCGTTAATAATGCTACTCGTAATGATAACTATTCACGAGCTCGGGCACTACGTTGCAGGCAAAATTTTCAAATTTAAAATCAACGAGTTTGCAATCGGCATGGGGCCGGCAATCTATAAGAGAAAGAGTAAAAAGTCAGACGAGGTTTTCTCTATAAGAGCCCTTCCATTAGGCGGTTTTTGCGCGTTTGAAGGGGAAGATGAAACGAGTGACGACGAGGGCGCGTTTAACAACAAAGCGCCTTGGAAAAGGATAATCGTTTTAATAGCCGGTGCAACGATGAATTTAATACTCGGCATAGTAATACTCACCCTATCGGTCGGTATTTACGGTCAATTATCCGTTTGCACCTACGACGTAAAGCCGACAAACGACGCGGAATTTATAGGATATTCCCTGTCTAACGACGACGTTATTTTGGAAATTGACGGCAAGAACGTTTTCCTCTCTTCCGATATTGCAGAGGCTTTAGACGGAAAGAAGAGGGGAGATACCATTACCGTAAAAGTTCTTGCAAACGGCGATGAGCGAGTTAAAAAAGTTCGCCTTAGAAACGACGTTTCGGTCAAAAGTTTAGCAGACCCCGTTTCCGCTTTTACCGCGCTTGGAATATCAACTATTCAAGAGATAAACGGCGGTGAGCTTGACGGGAATTACCTCCTGCGCGTAAAAGACGCTGACGAGTACGACGAATGTTCTCGCATTTTTTACGCTAGCGATTTAATCTCCTTTGCAAAGACGGTAGGCGTTGGCGAAACGCTTTCCTTTTACTACTCGTCGGGCGGGGCGGATAGACGTGAAAAATCGATACAAGTCACCGAGGACTTGTCCGCAAAATCTGACGGCGAGATTTTATCTTATCTCGGCATTAGTGGAACGACTACCTATCTTAAATATTCCACCGAGAACGTAAAGTTCGGTTTTTTTGAAACGGTGGAGAGAGGGTTACAGTACTCCGTTTCAATCGGCGGAACTATCTTTAGAACGCTTGGCGAATTGTTGACGGGAAGGCTTTCTATAAGGGCGATGGGAGGAACTGTTACCACGATAAAAGTTACGGCGGACGCTATTAAGGCGGGAGGCTTTAACTATTTCTTAGAGATGGCGGGCTTTATAGGCGTAAACCTCGCGGTATTCAATCTTTTGCCTATCCCTGCGCTTGACGGCAGTAGAGTTGTATTTTGCGCTATCGAATGGATAAGGAAAAAACCGCTCAATAGAAAGGTGGAGGGAATTATCCACGCCGTAGGATTAGTGCTTTTACTCGGATTTTCGATTTTAGTTGACGTTCTACAACTATTTTAATCAAACGCGGAAATTTTCCGCGTTTTTTATTGCTTTTAACGAAAATTATGCTATACTTTATCATAGATAAACTTTAAAGGAGAATTTTATGAGTTCCTATAAAAGAAGAAAAACTGTTGGCGATACCTCGTGGCTCGTTCACGATAGGTTTGGTATGTTTATTCACTTCGGTTTATATTCTTTACCTGCTCGCCACGAGTGGATAAAGACAATGGAGAGAATTCCCGAAGAAAAGTACGATAAATACTTCGAGCATTTTAATCCCGACCTTATAGACTGCAAAGAATGGGCAAAAAAGGCAAAGGCTGCAGGTATGAAATACGCGGTGTTTACCACTAAGCACCACGAGGGTTTTTGTTTGTTCGACAGTAAGTTTACCGATTATAAAGTAACTAACACTCCTTACGGCAAGGATATCGTAAAACAGTACGTTGACGCTTTCCGTGCAGAAGGCATTAAAATCGGTTTTTACTACTCGCTTATCGACTGGCATCACCCACATTTCCCGATAGACGTTATTCACCCCAGGCGTGAAGACGGTGAGGAGATGGATAAGGGCAGAGATGTTAAAATTTACGCCGAGTATATGAGAAATCAAGTAACCGAGCTTTTAACTAATTACGGCAAAATCGACGTTTTGTGGTTTGACTTTTCTTACCCTGCGTCCACTCATAACGCAGTTGATATGCTGGCGTTCGATAAAGGCAATCCCCCGCCTGACCCCAACAAAAAGCCTTGGATGCAGTCTGACGGTGGCAAGGATAAACAGGACTGGGAGTCTGAAAAGCTCATGGCGCTCATTAGGTCGCTCCAGCCCGATATCGTTATCAACAACCGTTTAGGTATCGAGGGCGATACCGTTACCCCCGAGCAATCGGCTACAATGAAATGGCCTACTCACAAGGAAACGGGCGAGCTTTTAACTTGGGAGGTTTGCCACACCTTCTCGGGTTCTTGGGGATATTTCCGTGATGAAATGACTTGGAAGTCACCGAAAATGCTCATTGACACTTTGGTAAAGACCGTTGCTTACGGCGGTAACCTCTTAATGAACGTCGGCCCTACCTCGAGAGGCTTATTCGATTACAGGGCGGACGAGGCTTTGCAGGCTTACGCCGACTGGATGAAGTACAACTCTCGTTCCATCTACGGCTGTACTATGGCAGAACCCGAATTTACCGCGCCCGACGGCACGTATCTTACTCAGTCTGAGGACGGAAAGCGCTTGTATATTCACCTCATCGATTATCCTTTCAAATCGTTGGTATTTGAAAATTTGGCTGGCAAGGTTGATTATTGTCAATTCCTCCACGACGGTAGCGAAATTTTGTATACCGAAAAGGACGGTTACGTTAAGTTTGCACTTCCCGTAGTTCAACCTCAAAAGATAACCCCCGTTATCGAGATATTTTTAAAATAATATAAAAAGCCACGGAAAATCCGTGGCTTTCCCTTTGCCTAAAAGGCAAAGAATTAAGCAATTTTAACTACCGTTAAGCCGGTATCGGTAACGGAAAGTTCAGTAGCGCCCGTGTTAACGAGGATGAGGGACGAGCCAGCCGTTGCATTGACAAGCACGGTTTTCGAGGCGGTTGTTACGCCGGTGGACGCGTCGTCAATAGTAGATACGGCAGTTCCGTTAAGAGTGAGAGAATAGTCAATGGGAGTTCCAGTTCCTGTGATATAGTAGGAAACGAGGTAGTACCCCGCGTCTGATAGAGTAACGGCGTTTGCTCCAACGTTCATTGAACTAATGGGAGTAACGGTGTTTAAAGCTAAGGGAGCGGTTGCTCCTGCCGCTACGGTTGAAACACCGCTACTAGCGTATATCGCATCGGACGTACCTGCCGGGCCTTGAGGACCCGTAGCGCCGGTTGCACCTGTTTCACCTTGAGGGCCTTGGGGACCGATAGGACCAGCAGGACCTTGCGGACCTGTAGCACCGGTTGCACCTGTTAAACCGATAGGACCTTGCGGACCCGTTGCGCCGGTTGCACCTGTTTCACCTTGAGGGCCTTGAGGACCGATAGGACCAGCAGGACCTTGCGGACCAGTTGCGCCTGTAGCGCCTGTTAAACCGATAGGACCTTGAGGGCCGGTTGCGCCCGTTGCACCCGTTGCGCCGGTAGGACCGGTAGGTCCAACAGGACCTCTAGGACCAACGGGGCCTTGCGGACCTTGTGGACCGACGATTACTCTATTACAGCATCTTTGGCAGTTTGAATTGCAGTTGTTAAATAAGCACATTTGTAAAAATCCTTTGACCTAAAGCAGTCGTTATTATTATATTAAAATAATAAAAATTAGGTGAATAATAACTTGCATTATTTGTTTTAATGTGCGATAATGATTTGGAAATTACTAATGGAGAAGGGTTATGGCTAAGCGATATGGGTTAACGGTGACGGCTTGTTCAACGGGATACGTAGTACAAGCGCTCGTAAATAACTTTTTACCCCTACTTTTCGTATATTTTTCAACGGCTTATAAAATACCTGTATATTTAATTTCAACGGTAATTGCGTATAACTTTGTGTTGCAAATACTAATTGATATGCTCTCGTCCTCGTTCATATTAAAAATAGGGCATAGGGCGTCGTGCATACTATCGGGCACGTCGGCGTGCGTGGGGTTAGTAATTCTCGCTATAACTCCCTTCGTTGTATCAGGCTATATTGCAATCTACGTTGGCATTATGATAGCCGTTACCTTTATGGCTGCGGGTAGTGGGCTAAGCGAAGTTCTTTTAAGCCCTATAATCGAGGCGTTGCCTTTTGAAAACAAGTCTTCAATGATGAGTTTTCTCCACTCTTTTTACTGCCTTGGGCATTTAGTTTTAGTTCTTTTATCGACGGCGTTTTTTGTACTGTTTGGCGTTGATAAATGGTATATTTTGGCGTTGTTCTTCGTTCTAATACCCGCAATCGAGGTAATTTTATTTTCCGTTTGCCCGATAATTAAACCTACGGGGGACGAGCGCGTCGTTAAAAAACTTCAACTTTTTAAAAACAAAAGGTTTTTACTTTTGTTCGTTTTAATGATTTCAGCTGGAGCGTGCGAGCAGGCGATAGCACAATGGGCAAGTTATTTTGCTGAAAGCGGGCTAAAAGTTTCCAAAACGATGGGCGACCTTTTAGGCGCGAGCACGTTTGCCTTGTTTATGTTCTTATCCCGTTTCTTGCATGGACTAAGCGGAAAAAAATTCAACGTTTCAACGCTTATTCTAATTTGCTCCGTGGGATTGACCGCTTGTTATCTTTTAACCGTTTTACAGCCAAACGCAGTATTGTCTTTGATATTTATATCGCTTAGCGGTTTCTTTGTGGGAATCGTTTGGCCGGGAGTTTACTCTATAGGCGGTGATTTATTCAGTAGCGGAGGAACTACGATGTTTTCGATGCTCGCCCTCGGCGGTGACGTTGGCTGTACTTTAGGCCCTACTTTAGTTGGCTTTATCGCGAGCGGAACGAGTATGAACATGGGTATTTTGATAGCTACGATATTCCCGTTGTTGCTTTTATTTGGAATGTTGATACTAAAAAGAACCGCAAAAGATGAACTTGTAAAATTGAGGTGAATTTATGAATTTTGAAAAAGTATTAAAAAACTTTAAAATCGAGGGTGAATTCGTATCCTGCGAGCCGTATGGAAACGGGCACATTAACCAAACCTTTTTAGCCGTTTTTAACGAGGGTGGAAAGGTTAAGCGCTATATTCTTCAAAAAATCAACCACAAGCTTTTCGACCCCGTTGAAAAGCTTATGCAAAACATTGAACTCGTAACTGAGTTTAACCGCAAAAAGATAGCTGAGCGCGGTGGAGACCCCGATAGAGAGAGTTTGACCATCGTTTACACCGCTGAGGGAAATTCCTTTTACAAAATGGACGAAGACAGTTATTTTAGGGTGTATATTTTCATAGAAAATACCGTGGCGTATCAAACCGTTCAAAACCCTATGGACTTTTATTACAGCGCCGTGGCGTTTGGCAATTTTAACAATCTCTTAGCAGAATTTGACGCGAGCAAGCTTTACGAGATACTCCCTCGTTTCCACGATACCAAAAAGAGATATAACGATTTTTTAACTGCTCTTTCCGAGGATAAATTCGGCAGGGCAAAGGATTGTCAGGCGGAAATTGACTTTATAAAGTCAAGAGAGAGTTATTACGGCAAGATAGTAGACCTTTTAGCAAGCGGTGAAATGCCGTTAAAAGTTACCCATAACGACACTAAGCTCAACAACGTTTTACTCGACGATAAAAGCGGTGAGCCGGTAGCCGTTATCGACCTTGATACTATCATGCCTGGTAGCATTTGCTACGACTTTGGCGATAGCATTAGATTTGGCTGTAATCCTTGCGAAGAGGACGAGAGAGATTTATCTAAGGTAAATTTCCGCTTTGACCTTTACGAAATTTACTTAAAGGGCTTTTTAGAGGCGCTCGGCGATAGAATTTCCGATATCGAAAAGCAAAACCTTGCCTTTGGCTCAATTCTTATGACTATTGAGTGCGGAATGAGATTTTTAGCCGATTATCTCTCTGGTGATACTTATTTTAGAACTCACCGCGAGGGGCAAAACTTAGATAGGGCGAGAACTCAGTTAAAGCTCGTTGCCGATATGGAGAAAATCTTAGATAAGATGAACGCGCTTTGCTGTTAAAAACAGTAAACTATAAAAATAACCCCGTGGAACTCCACGGGGTTTTAAATTTTATTTACTCAAATACTTTTCAAGTATTTCGCACGCGTTGCCAACCAAGTTTGCACAAGGGCGTTTTTTGTAGTACGTTTCCGTTCTCTTTTCGGGAACGGGCTCGCTGTTGCCCTCGGGCAGAGATAAAAGTTCACGGCAAATATACGAGCCGTTTTGCTCTTTAAACTCTTTCATAAGTGCTTGAACTTTTTGATAGGTTGCAATTTTCCCCTCGCTGTCAGCAGGGTCGAATTGCCCCTCGAGAGTGCTGAGAACGAACACCATGCCGGACACCGCACCGCACACCTCGCGCATTCTACCAAAGCCACCGCCAAAGCCGGAAATCATTTTGGCAACGAGGTCTTTTTCTAATCCCATTTCACCTGCAAAAGTGAGCGCAACCGCTTGCGCGCAGTTATAACCGCTTTTAAAGTAATTTTCTCCTATTTCACGCTTAGTCACAATCGTTTTCTCCTACTAAATTATTAATTACGTGCCCCGCTAAAATCAAGCCTGCAACAGCGGGTGTAAAAGAGTTGCTCGCAGGCGTCCTATCACCCCTTTTAATCGGCTCTTCTTCCGAATAAACTACGGTTAGGTTTTCAACGCCTTTATCTTTCAAAAGTTTTCTCATAACCTTGCAAAGAGGGCACACCTTAGTTTTATAGATATCCTCCACCTTAAAAAGAGTGGGGTCTTTTTTATTTCCCGTGCCCATGCACGATATCACGGGAACGTTTTGAGCTTTTGCCTTTAAGATGATGGCGAGCTTTGCGCTCACGGTATCTATCGCGTCAATGACGAAAGAGTAGGGCGAAAAATCAAGTGCTGAAATATCTTCTTCAAGCACGAATTTATCTATCGCGATTGCTTTGCAATCGGGGTTTATAGATTTTATTCTCTTAGCGCAAACGTCCACCTTCTTTTTGCCGAGGGTATCGAGGGTGGCGTAGAGCTGGCGGTTTATATTAGTAAGTGAATACTCGTCCCCGTCAACAACGGTAATCGAGCCTATTCCACTACGGGCAAGCGCCTCGATAGCGTAACTGCCAACACCGCCCGCGCCGAACACTAAAACGCTCGCGTTTTTTAAATTTTCAACGCCCTTTTCGCCGTAAAGCTTAGCCGAGCGGTCTATCCATTTTTCCATACGGCTATTGTAACACTCGTTAGCGATAAAGTCAAGTTATTAACAATGTTGAAAACTTATGTTGATAACTTGTTAAAATCGACAATATTTTCCTAATTATCGCACGTTTTGCAAGCGAAAATTTTTACCGCGCTAAACTGCATAAAAATTTTCAAGTGGGGTAAACTTAACAATACACCCCTAAACAGCGGTACATAGGGGGTATTATGATTGACCAAAAAGTTGTAATTTGCGGTGTTGACACCGCTATGCTACCTCGCCTCGATAAGAGCGAGAGCAGTAGGCTTTTATCCCTCATCGCTTTGGGCGACGAGAGTGCAAAAAGAAAGTTTATAACGGCAAACGTTAGGCTGGTGCTTTCTATAATAAAAAGATTTCCGAGCGTAAAAATTTCAAAGGACGATATGTTTCAGGCAGGTTGTGTGGGGCTTATAAAGGCGGTGGATAATTTCGACGCGTCTTTTGGGGTTACCTTTTCAACCTACGCAGTTCCTATGATTATAGGTGAGATTAAGAGAATTATACGAACGAACAACAGCTTGAGGGTTTCGCGTTCGATAAGGGATACTGCGTATCAAGTTTTAAAAACGCGCGGTGAACTCGAGCGAAAGGACGTTTTGGCAACTCCCTCCGCCATAGCCAAGGAACTTGCCATTGCAGAGAGCGAGGTGGTGTACGCGCTCGATGCTATTTCCGACCCCGTTTCCCTTTACGACCCCGTCTATTCCAAAGAGGGTGAGGAGCTTTATCTCATGGATCAAATTTCCGACCAAAAGGAGTGTGACGAGCGTTGGACTGAGAGCGTTGCTCTCAGGTGCGCGATAGAAAAACTTGGAGAAAGGGAGCAAAAAATCTTGTATATGAGGTATTTTGAAGGGAAAACCCAAACGGAGATAAGCTCGGAGGTTGGGCTATCTCAAGCGCAGGTATCTCGCCTTGAAAAAACAGCGCTTAAGGTGCTCAAGGTGAAGATGTCGTATTAAAAATTAAAAAATATTTTTTTAACCGTGAAAAAATTTTCACGGGTTTTTTATTGCGAAAATTATCGTTAAAGGGTGTGAAAGGTCGCAAAAAACCGCATTTTACCGAGGGTTTTGAGCATATAATATACGAAAAGGCTTGCACTTCGCGTGAAAACGAGCCCTTTTTACTATAGTAAAAATAATATTCAAATTAGTTGCTTTTGTGATTAAAAGGTGATATTATAAAAATACAACTGTTTTCCGATAACAAGTTATCGGGTGTAAAACGGTAAGCTTTTTACGAATTTTGAAAGATTATTTTATGAGGTGCTGATATTATGAAGGCTTATTACATTATAGGCGTTGTCGTTAGCTTTTTACTTGCAATCATCATGTTCGCGGTTGCAGGCATAGGCAACTGCTCTATCAGGAATAAAGAGAAAAAGCGCATCGAAGGTTTTGACGACGTGTATTCCGTTAGATATTTCGTTAGCGATGAAGATGACGCTGCAGTTAAGTACGACCTTGTTGAAAGTGGTGACTACTTTAACGTAAACAGCTCGGCTATTCCCTCGAAAGAAGGGTTTATTTTCGCAGGTTTCTACAACACCCCCGAATACGATGAGATGGGTGCGCAAATGTACGTTGACAGTATGGGTAAGGGCGTTATCGCAATTACGGGCGATATAGTTTTGTATCCGATATTTATTGACGAGAACTTGGAGGGCTAAGGATATGTGGAGTTGTTTAGGTCTTGTTATTTACTACGGCTTTATCGGCGCTGTCAAACTTGGCAAGCTCGCACTTAAAGGTTTATTTTACACCTTGCCTATCTGGCTTGCGTTCGCAGGTTTCTTCCTCGGCGGTTTAATCGGCGGTAATAAGTTCGGAGATATGAAGGAAGATTACATTTACGAGCAGGCTGAAGAATTCACCCACACCGTAACCATTTACTGTGATTACGAATCTAATCCTAATCAAACGGCCACCCTTAAAATTCGCGAGGACCTTAACTGGTATATTTTCGGAAGTTTAGGGACTGATAGGACTGACGATTATCTCTATTATGAGAAAGACGCACCTAAAGATATTACGTTACCTCCGTACACTCAGAAAGAGGGTTACAAGTTTATCGGTTTGTTCGATAACCCGTACGGTGGCAATCAATACGTTAGTGCAGGTGGCTATTCGCTCAAGCGCGTAACGAAGAACGTAACGTTATACGCTTTATTCGAGGAGGTTTAATTGAAAGTGAAAAAGTTTAGGCTTTTATTAATTATCGCGGTAATGCTCGTCTGCTCGTTATTCACGGCGACGCTCGTTGGTTGTAAGGATGACGAGGGTGGCACTACAGACGAGGTTACCATAACGTATTACAGATACGAGAGTAGCGCACCGCTTACGATGACGGTTAACAAGGGTGACCCGTTCACCTTTGCAACTCTTCCTAAGCGCAAGCACTTCGTATTTATGGGTATGTACGATTTACCCAACGGCGAAGGCAATGAGATTATTGACGAGAGGGGCGTTAGCACGGTAGTGTTTGACAGGGATATCACCTTGTATATGCACTGGTTGCCCGCTACCTACACGTTTGAATTTGACGCGGGCGAGGGCACGCTTTCTACAACTGAAAACGTTATGAACGTTACGTACAACACTAACGTTACTCTTATGCCTGAAGCGTCGCTTCAGGGTTTTGACTTTAAGGGCTGGTACTGTGACGGCGTTCAAATTTCTAACGGAGCGATGGTTTTATCCGATAAAATGGTGTTTAACGACACTAATTACGAGATATCAAACGACGGCAAGGTTAGTTTAGTTGCCGAGTACGAGGTTAAAAAGTACACCATCACGTTCGATTATAACGACGGCACTTATAGAGAAGATTCCGTTGACGTTCCCTACGGCTCTGAAGTTGATACTACTACTTTCCCGACGGTAGACGATGGAAAGAAGGAACTTATCGGTTGGTCGACCTCGACTAGCAGGTTTATTGAGTTTGAGGGCAAGATTACAGGTGACGTAAGGCTTTATGCGTTCTGGAAGAGATATAAAGTTCTCACCTTCTACGATATGGTTAGTGAAGACCCCGTTGAATATAGGGTATATGAAGACGAACCGTACGTTCCCGAAGCTCTCGATACCAAGCCCGGCTATCAATTTATGGGCTGGTACAACAACGAGTTATTGACGGGCACTCCCATTGATAAAGTTTACTACACGGGCGCGTACACCGAGTTCTTTGCAAGGTGGGATATGGTGACTTACACCTTAACTCTCCACACCAACGGCGGTACTTGTTCTGAAACGACCTTTGATTACACCATTGAAGATTCGGTTGAACTTCCCAAGCCTGAGAAGAACAACTACACCTTCGTTAACTGGTACGCAGAGGAAGATTTCAGCGGAATTCCCTACACCTCTATCGAGGAGGGAACGTACGGCGTTGAAAACTTGTACGCAAAATACATAGGCGAGAGCAAAAAGCTCGTGCTCAACGGCGGTGGCGGTTTCGTATCTCCGAGCTTTAAGTTCATTAGATACGGCGAAGACTACACCTTGCCCATTCCCATTTACACGGAATATATTTTCTTAGGCTGGTTTGACGGGCAAGACGAGGGCGCTAACAAGATTACCGAGGCTGACGGTGAAAGCCTTGCTCCGTTAGAGTTCGATGCAGATGAAATTCAGCTTTACGCTCACTACAAACAAAAATTACACATCACCGTTAACGTAAGCATCGAGGCTGCGGGTTCGGTTGAGGTTGAAGAGTATTATTTAGAGGGTGACGACGTTACGCTCACCGCAACCTTAAACGAGGGATACAAATTCAACGGCTGGTCAGTAGACGGTGACGTTAAGGAAACTGAGCTTGAGTACAACTTTACTATGGGTGATAGCCACATGACTATCGACCTCTTGTACGAACCTATCGTTTACACGGTAACCCTTGTTGCTGGTGACGGCGTAACTTGTGACGAAACGAGCGTTGAGGTTGAATACGGTTCTACCTTCGAGCTCCCCGTTGCATCGCGTGACGGATATAGGTTTATCGGTTGGAAATACAACAACAAGGTAATTACCAACGGCGAGGGCAAGGGCGTTTCCGCTTGGAAATACACTACGGATATTACCGTTTACGCATACCTTTACGAAGAAGACCCCAACAGCATTTTCGTTTACGACGGCGCGTCGTTTATGGCAATGAAGGATAATCCGTCTGCAAATTACGTTTTAGTAGCAGACGTTGATATGAGCGATTTTGACGGCGAGTGGGTACCCTTTGAATTCAAGGGAACTTTCCTCGGTAACGGGCTTGCGATTAAAAACTTTACTTTAACGACCTCCGCTAACAACCTCGGAATATTCTCCAAGGTTTCCGGAACTATAAAGGAAGTTACGTTCGAGAACGTAAGCATTATAAGCACCTCTTATAATTCCGTATACGTAGGCGGTGTGTGTGCAGAACTCACCGGCACGCTTGAAAACGTTAAAGTTTCGGGTGAGGTGAAAGGCGATTTCTGTAGAATAGGCGGTTTGGTAGGTTACTCCACGGGTACGATTACCAACTGTTCGAACTTTGCAAACGTAACTACTGCAACCTATGAGGAAAACGTTTCCGCAGGCGGTATAGCAGGTCAGTTTAATGGAGGTTCGATAACGAACGCTGAAAACTACGGTACTATTTCTATTAAGAGATACGGTGGCGGTATCATCGGTTACGCTACTGCTACCGGATTTAGCGATCTTTACAACTACGGTAAAGTAATCGGCGATTATGCAACCGGCGGTATCATCGGCTTGTTCAGCAAGTCCGGCGATATGGCGTTAATGGCTAAGCTTGTAAACGAAGGCGAGGTTGAAGGCGGTGATAGAGTAGGCGGTATCTACGGCTTTATCTCTAACACTTGGTCGCAAGGCTATAACAGCGCTGGTCACACCTTTAAGCTTGGCAATGCAACTAACAGCGGAAAGGTTAGCGGTGAAGGATACGTCGGCGGTATTATCGGCTACGTTACCACTTACACGAGTGGCAGTGGTTCTAACGGTAGCGTAACGCTCACTATAACGAGTTTTGCAAACGGCGGTGACGTTACTGGTACTACTCACGTAGGCGGACTTATCGGATATGCATATTCCGATACGGGTACTTCTTCTATTACCAACTCTCAAAGTGCGGCGACTATTACTGCTGATTCGTACGTAGGCGGCTTGGCAGGTAGGCTTGAAAACGTAAGCCTTATAACCTGTTCTAACGCAGGCACGATATTGATAGCCGAGGGTTACACCTTAGACGGAACTACTTATTACGGTTACATCGGCGGTTACGTAGGCTACGGCTACTACGTTGAAGATTGCGATAACGACGTAAACGTTAGATATCTTGAAAAGGGTATTTACGTAGGTGGTATTGCAGGTAGACTTGCAAACACCTTAAAGAACGTAACTAACACCGGAAACGTAACTGCAAAGAACGCAAGCTACGTTGGCGGTTTGGTAGGTTTACTCAACTACAACGGCGGATATGACGTAGCTGTCCTCACTAACAGCGGTGACGTTGAGGGTAAAGATTACGTAGGCGGTATTATAGGCGAGCTCAGCAACGGTTGGGATCAAGCTTATAACACCACCGTTCACACCTTAAAGGTAATCAACCTCACTAACAACGGTGCTGTAGTTGGTCAAAATTACGTAGGCGGTATTATGGGCAACCTCAGCGCAAGCACTTGGGGTAGCGGTAATAACGGTAGCGTAATCGTTAACGTGAACGTTTTAAATAACGATGGTGACGTTCAAGGTACTACTTACGTCGGCGGTTTATTCGGTAGAGCATATTCGGATAACGGCGGTTCATCGATTACCGGTAGTACGAGCACGGCAGATATTACTGCTGATGCGCGCGTAGGCGGTTTAGCAGGTAGGCTTGAAAACGTTAAGCTTATCGATTCCTCTAACGAGGGTTCAACGGTAACCGCAACGGGATATATTTTAGACGGAACTACTTATTACGGCTACGTAGGTGGTTACGTAGGTCACGGATATTACGTAGAGGGCTGTGACAACGCAGTTGAAATTAATTACGCTAAGAACGGCATTTACGTAGGCGGTATCGCAGGTAGGCTTGACAATGCTATTACCAAGTCCACCAACACCGCAAACGTTACGGCAACAAACTCCAACTACGTTGGTGGTTTAGTAGGCTTAGTTAACTGCACCGGCTCGTACGAGTTCAATACTCTTAACAACTCTGGTGACGTTACCGGTAAGGATTACGTTGGTGGCGTTATCGGCGAAGTTTACAACGGCTGGGATAACGGTTATAACGGCGGTTCTTACAGCGTTAAGGTAATAAACGCAACTAACAGCGGTGACGTTGAGGGTGGAATTCAAGTAGGCGGTATTATCGGCAACATAAGTGCAAGCACTTGGGGTAGTGGTAATAACGGCAGTGTACTTATCAGCGCAAGCGCACTCAACAACACGGGTGATATAACTGGCGTTAATTACGTAGGCGGTTTAGTAGGCGATGCATACTCCGATACGGGTAGTTCCTCAATCGAGGCGAGCACGAGCTCGGCAACGATTACCGGCGAGGCGTATGTTGGCGGTTTAGCAGGTAGGTTACAAAACGTTATGCTTATCGAGTGCTACAACGTTAACAGTAGCATAGTTGCAACGGGCGTGATAATTGACGGTACTAATTACTACGGTTACGTAGGCGGTTACGTAGGTCACGGCTATTACGTTGAAAAGTGCGATAACGCAGTTTCTATTGCATACTCCAAAAACGGTTCGTACGTAGGCGGTATTGCAGGTAGACTTACTCATTCGATTGAAGAGTGTGAAAACGTTGGTGACGTTACTGCACGTAACGCAAACTACGTTGGCGGTTTAGTTGGCGACGTATCAAGTACGGGATCTTATTCCTTTATCAACCTCACTAACATGGGTTCGGTAATGGGTAAAGATTACGTAGGCGGTATATTAGGTAGAGTGTACAACGGCTGGGATAATGCATATAACGGCGGTTCTTACACCGTTGCATTTACTAACGTTAATAACAGCGGAGCTGTTAACGGCAACGATGCTGTAGGCGGTATTGCTGGTGACGTTTACGTTAACACTTGGGGCAGTGGAAACAACGGTAGCATATTAGTTACCATGAACGAAATTCATTGTTCGGCAAACGTTTCCGGCTCTGAGACGGTTGGTGGATTATTCGGCTCAGTAAGTACTGATAACGGCTCTTCGTCAATCAATTACTACACCTTTACGGGTACTGTTAACGGCGATAGTTCAGACGATGCAACTTTGATTGCGTCAACCTCAAACTTTACTATCGGAACTGAGGCAGAATAAAACTTGAAAAGTTTAAACAAGATTGCATCTTGTTGAATATATAAAAGGAGAAAAAACTATGAGAAAACTGTTACTTACAATATTAGCGTGCGCGTGTGCGTTCACGTTAATGATAGGGTTAACGGGTTGTAAGGGCCTCGAGCTTGGTGATCCCACGAACATCAGATACGACGGCTCGTCTATTACCTGGGACTCTGTACAAGACGCTAACCAGTACAAAGTGTCTATCAACGGTGGTGACGAGTATACGGTTAATACCAACAGGTATGCGTTCAGAGCAAACGGCGCTGAATTTACCGTAACTATTAAAGCTACGCACAAATCCGAAAAAGTAAAGGAAGAGGGCGAGGCTACAAAGACCTTTAAACCGCTTGCGAAAATTCAAGAAGTTCGCATTGACGCTACTGGTAATATTTCTTGGGACGCTGTTGACGGCGCTACCGCGTACAAGGTTAAGGATAACGGTTCTGAACTTCCTAACGAGTTCTATGAAACCGAATACACCAACTTGCCCGCTGGTCACCACAACATTGCAGTAAAGGCTATCGTTTCAGGTGACACCTCTTACTATTCAGAGTGGAGCCAGTCTAAGCAGTTAGATATTCTTGGTCAGGTTAACAAAGATCAAATCGTTTATTCTAACACTACCGCATCTATTAACTGGAACTCGGTTGCTGGCGCTACCGGTTACGAAGTTAGAGTTAACGGCGTTGTTCTTGCTGAAAACCACAGCGGTACTTCGTTTGCATACGATTCTAACGCCTTGAACTTCTCAGTTGAAATCAAGGCAGTTGGTAACGGTGTTACTACCTTTAGTGGTGCGCTTTCCGAGAAGAAGGATTTCGTTTACTTACCTACCGTAACTAACGTTACCGTAGTTGACGGCGTTCTCGTTTGGAACGAAGTTAGCGGTGCTAGCGGTTATAAAATTAAAATCGGTAATAACGTAAAGAACGAAACTTTATCTACTAACTCGTATCCTAACTTAACTGCAAACGTTTCTACTGAAGTTTGCATTATGCCTGTTAGCACGGATAGCACTTATTTCTCGAGCTGGTCCACTCCCAAGACCGTTCTTATTTTACCCACTCCTGTTTTACAATGGAACGACAGTCTTGAGCACGAAGGTCAAGAAATGAAGAGTATTTACTGGGATCTTATCCAGAACGCAGGCGGTTACAAAGTTAAAGTGACTACTCCTGACGGTAACTCTACCGAGCGCAACCTTGCAAGAGATGAGGACGGTTATGCTCATGCATACCTTGACGAAGGCGATTATATGGTTCAACTCAAGGCAATTACCTCCGATGCAAATACCTACGAGTCTAAGTACTCCGATCCTATTTACATCACCAGACTTGCAGCTCCCGTTCAAAACGACGAAGATTTCATTACGAGTGACGCAGCTGACGTATCCAAGGGCTTTACCGTAACCTTTAAAACCGTTGCAGGTGCAAGCGGATACAAGCTTTATAGAGATAATGCAGAGTACAAGACCGGTCTTGCTACTCAGTTCTCCGTAACTGACGTTGTTGCTAACAGCGTTATCGAAGAGCAGAGCTACAACTTTGCAATTCAAGCAGTTGGTAACGTTTCCAGAAACGGTGGCATTACCCGCGTTAACTTAAGTTCTTTAAAGACTAAGTCTTTAACCTTTGGTATTAAAGTTCTCGCTCAGCCCGCAACTCCCACTATCGAAGGCTTTGAATACAAGTACGGCACTATCAACGGTGCAAACGGCTATTCTATCAGCATTGACGGTGAGAAGGCTACCAGCGGTAACACCTCTTACGATTTATCTATCTTAGAGGCAGGCTCTTACGACGTTAGAGTTTGTGCTAAGGGTAACGGTAGTGACGTGCTTGCGTCTAACTACACCGGCGCTATCAACGTTCAACGCCTTGAAGCTCCGAGAAACGTTAGAATTAACACGGCTGACGCGTCTGAAGGCGTTCTCGGCTGGGATCCCGTTCTCCACGCTTTAAGCTACCTCGTAGTATTCGATGGTGATAGCGGTCTTGGTAGCGTTCCTGCTGAAGATATTCAGAACATGAACCAGTACATAACTACTGAAGGTACTACCGTTCATATGGAAACCGTTGCTAACTATTTCAACACCGATAAGACTGTTTACTACATGTCTTCTAAAGCTGGTCTTACCACTAAGTTCGTTAAGCTTGCCGCTCCCACCTTTGGTGACGTTGCGTTCAACAACAATCAACTTATTTGGAATGCACCCCGCAACATTAACGCTCAAAAGTACACCCCGACTTACGAGGTTTACTATCCGAACGGCACTCTCTACAACGGCGAAAAGAACGGTACCACTATGGATATCTCTTCTCTCGTTGGCGGAAACAGTTACACCTTCTTAGTAAAAGCTATCGGTAACGGTACTGAGTATATCAACTCTGAAAAGAGCACCGAAGTTACCGTATACAAGCTTGAAACTCCCGAAGTTCGTCGCGAAACCGGCAAGTACGTTTGGGACGGTATCGCTCTTGCGTCCAGTTACGTTATTTACGTTGACGGCGTTGTTGCTGAAACCTACACTCACGTATCTGGCGAGTCCTACAGCTACACTCCGAAGTTCAATAGAGTAAAAGATTACACGGTTGTTGTAATCGCTATCGGTGACGGTGGTTATACTACTATCAATTCTGACGAGAACAAGTTCGTTCAAAAGACCAAACAGCTCACCACTCCTGACTTTAAGCTTTCCTACAGTGCAGAGAGCTATAGTGAAACGGGCGAAATCATCGCTACTATCACTAAAGAATCTGAGCACAACAACGGTTATTCTTACACTATCGCAGGTGTAGAGCAAACCGTAAAGGCAAGCACTTGCAATCACAATCCTGGTGCAGTAGGCAAGCACTTTGCAAGAGTTTACGCTCTCGGCGGTGCGTTTGACGATGAAGGTATTTACTATCTCGACTCCCAGTCCGCAGGTGGTAACAACACCAGCTACTACATCACTTTACTTGCAGTTCCCAACGAAAGTAGCTTTACTTGGCGTGAAGGCATCATTACTTGGGCAACCATTACTGATGCTGTTCAGTACGAGGTAGAATTCAGCATTAACGGTGGCGAATTTACTTCTCCCGTAGTTGCAGTACAACCTCAAATTAACGCTAAGAACGCACAGACTATCGTTGACTGGAAGACGGCAAACGAGGGTGTAGCGATTACTAACATTATTATTAGAGTACGCGCTATCGGTAACGGCAACAAGATTATTTCTTCTACTACCGTAACCAAAGAGTACAACAATATAACTCTTTAACAAGTAAAAACTTCCGGGGCGGAATTCCGCCCCGATAAGTTTTGGGGATAAATTATGTTTGTAGAAATTTTATTAAACGTTTTATGGCATGTAATAGCGTTTATAGGTTGCGTTTATCTCGTGGGATTTTTAATCTCGTTAATAAATAGAACCTTCTATAAAATGTTCAATTACAGTAAGCTTTCCGTTTACGGCACGGGTCTTATAGGTACGCCTATTCACGAAACGAGCCACCTCCTTATGTGTTTAGTTTTCTTCCACAAGGTAAACGCCGTTAAGTTCTTCCAAATAAACGATGAAGACGGTGTTTTGGGCTACGTTAACCACTCTTGGAACCCGAGAAATATCTATCAGCAGATAGGTAACTACTTTATCGGCGTTGCTCCGATAGCCGTAGGCACGCTTATTATTTACTTTGGAATGCAATATTTCTTGCCTAACACGTTTAGCCAAATTAGCACCTACTTTAAAGAGTTTTCATTTCTTCCTAGCGACGGAATTATGAATATCTTTGGCAACGTGTTCACCCTTTTTGGCGGAATGATGAAATCTATGTTTGCAGAGTTCTCAATCGGCTGGAAATGGTGGGTATTTATGCTCGTTAGCCTTTGCATTGCTATTCACATGAGCTTAAGCGGTGCCGATATTAAGGGTTCGCTCGTGGCAATTCCCTTAATGATAGTTTTATTGCTCGCAGTTAACCTCGTGTTAGGGCTTATTCCGTTTGGCATTTACGATGATTTTCTTGGCGTTATGAGCTTTGGCTCAAGCTTTTTGCTCTGCACGCTTATATTATCACTCGTTCTTTCCGTGCTTTGCTTGGCGGCAGGCATTATAATTAAGGTTGTAATCTTAATTTTAAGAAAGATTTTTAGGCGCTAAAAACAATTAATTATATAAAACCGCAGGGATAATCCTTGCGGTTTTTGTAATGTTTTGAGTTTTTTTTGCATATAAAAGAGTATGATAAGCTTTAATGAACTTAAAAAGAAAGAAATTTTAGATATTTCAACAGGCACAAACCTCGGAAAGCCCACCGACCTTATTTTTAATAGGAAAAGCGGTAGGATAACAAAACTTATAGCGTCTGGTAAAAAGGGAGGCTTTTTATCGTGCGATACCGTTGAAATTCAATACTCGGATATCGTTAAGATAGGCGACGATGCGATTTTAGTTGAATTTAACAAGCACTTAAGCGACGAGAAGAAGTGCTTGCCCTGCAAAGACGCTTGCTTTGATGAAAAAGAAGACGGTTTTTGCGATGATTGACTTGAAAAATAAAAGCGTTTGCGTTATCATATATATATGGATAAGGGAAACGTTAAAAATGCAAAGCTTATAAATCTCTCCGCCGAAGAGGGTGGAGTTTTATATTCCTTTGCCGTAGTATCGGCACTTCTCGTATCTATGATTTTTTCAACGGTTATGACCATGCTTGGCACAACCGCTGAGGCGTATGAAAGCGATATTATAATAATTATAAACTTCGTATTAGCTCCGATTGCAATTTTGCTTGCAATCGGCGTTTTGCGTTTGAGAAGACCTATTCCCATTTTAAGTGCGATTGACGTTCGCTCCTTTTCCTTTCTATCCTTAATTTCAGTAGTTTTAATAGGGCTTGGGCTTATGTTTGGCTTGGCTGAGGTGAACGAGCTGTTCGTTACTGCGTTGCAAAAAGCAGGGCTTAAAATATCCGCTCCTATATTGCCTAAATTTAGCGCTGGTGGCGTTATTGCAAGCATACTTTTCGTTTGTATTATTCCAGCCGTAGTTGAGGAGTTTTTATTTAGAGGCTTATTGCTAAGCTCGCTAAAGGGCACGGGAACGCTGTTTGCGGTTGTTATATCGGGCGTTATATTTTCACTATTTCACATGTCGCCCGCGCAAACGATATACCAGTTTATCGTAGGCGCTTGCTACGCCCTCGTTGTGCTGTACGGCAAAAATATCCTCTACGCCGTTGGAATGCATCTTGTAAACAACTTATATATCGTTTTAAACTATTATTTTTTCCAAATAGATTTATCAGGAGCTGGGCTTTATATCGTTACGGCTGTTGGGCTTATATTCTTAGCTTTAGGCATAGCGCTTTTGCTCGTAAAAGGCGATAAACCTAAAAACAGTGGAGAGGGCGAAAAGGTTAACAGGAACAAGTTTATTTTCGGCGCGCTCATAGGTATAATAGTTACGGTTGTTATGTGGATAACCGCTTTGGTGGTATAATGGTAAAGGTAAATATTGTTGCCGTAGGCAAGATTAAAGAAAAATACTACGAGGAAGGCGTTAACGAGTACGTTAAAAGGCTTTCGCGTTACGCAAAGGTAACGGTTACCGAGATAAAGGAAAGGAATATCGTTACCGAGCCTTCTGAAAGCGAAATTCAAGAAATTTTAAAGCGCGAGGGCGAGGATATTTTAAAAGCGCTCAAGGGCTACGTTATAGCGATGGCAATCGAGGGCAAAAAGCTCTCGTCAAAAGCGCTTGCCGAAAAGGTAAAATCGGTTAAGGACAAGCAGGGGGAAATAACCTTCGTAATAGGCGGTTCTTACGGCATTGCGGACTTTGTTAAGAGGGAGGCGAACGAGCTTATGTCGGTATCCGATATGACCTTTCCTCACACCTTGTTTAGAGTTATGCTCACCGAGCAAATTTACCGCGCGTTTACTATTATAGAGGACGGGAAATACCATAAATGAAAGATAAGTTTTATTATATGAAAAAGGCTTTGCGCTTGGCAAAAAAAGCTGGAGAAGAGGGTGAAGTTCCCATAGGCGCGGTTATCGTAAAGGACGGGGAGATTTTATCTTCTTCCTACAATATGCGCAACAAAAAGGGGCTTGCAACCGCTCACGCTGAGGTGCTCGCAATAGAAAAGGCTTGCAAAAAGTTAAAAGACTGGAGGCTCGAGGGGGCGGAGATGTACGTAACGTTAGAGCCTTGCCCTATGTGCGCCGGCGCGATAGTGAACGCGAGGATTAAAAAGGTTTACTTTGGCGCGTTTGAGAAAAAGAGCGGTGCGGTGTTTAGCAATTTCAGAATTTTGTATAAAGGCGGGTTAAACCACGTGACCGATGCGGAGGGCGGTGTTTTAGAAGAGGAGTGTTCCACTCTCTTAAAGGGCTTCTTTTCGGAGAAAAGAAAAGATTAAAATAATTGCTAATCGGTTGACTTAAAAGTGATAATTTTGTACAATATAAATAGGCTAAATTGCCTATTAAAAATTTAATTTATTTTTTACGGAGGAGTTATGATAACACACGGAACGGAGATAAAGCTTTTTTCTGGTAACTCAAACAAGGACTTGGCTCGAGCAATCGCTAAAGAGCTTAGAATGGACCTTGCTGACGTTGAAGTAGGTCGTTTTAGTGACGGTGAGATAAATGTTCACATCGGCGAAACGGTAAGAGGTAGAGACGTATTTATTATTCAGTCAACCTGCCAACCTGTTAACGATAATTTAATGGAATTACTCGTTATGATTGATGCGGTTAAGCGCGCGTCTGCAGGTCGTATTACGGCGGTTATTCCTTATTTTGGATACGCTCGTCAAGATAGAAAGGCAAGACCGAGAGACCCCATTACTGCAAAGCTTGTAGCCGACCTTATTCAAACTGCAGGTGCGGATAGAATTTTAACTATGGATCTTCACGCACTTCAAATTCAGGGCTTTTTCAATATCCCCGTTGACCACTTAGTTGGTGGACCGTTACTCTTTAAATATTTCCAGGATAAAGTTGACGAAGATTTCGTCGTTGTATCTCCTGACGTTGGCTCGGTTACAAGAGCGAGAAACGTTGCAAGCAAGCTCGGCTGTTCGATGGCTATTATCGATAAGCGCCGTCCCAAAGCAAATCAGCTTGAGGTTATGAACATAATCGGCGATATCAAGGGCAAGAAGTGCTTGATGGTTGACGATATGATTGATACCGCAGGTACTATCGTTCAAGGTGCTGAGGCACTTTTCAACAACGGTGCAAAAGAAATTTACGCTTGTTGCTCGCACGCTGTATTTAGCGGTCCTGCAATCGAGAGAATTAAAAACTCTCACATCACCAAGCTCGTAGTATTAGATACCGTAGCTCTTCCCGAAGAGAAAAAGCTCGATAAAATCGAAGTTTTATCCGCAGCAAAACTCTTTGCTTTAGCTATTGAGAACGTATATCAAGATAAGAAGATGTCGGATATTTACAACAACTATTAATTTTTAAGTCGTTATTTCGGGCATTATGCGTCGTTTCTATAAAGCCGTTGCATTTACGATGACCAACAAGGTCTATCGTAATCGCCCCGTCTTTACGAGCCTTGCCTAATACCCAAACTAACGCCTTAAAATAGTTGCAATAAACTCTCGTTTTAAAGCCGTTGCATTTACGATGACCAACAAGGTCTATCGTAACCGCCCCGTCTTTACGAGCCTCGCCTAATACCCAAACTAACGCCTTAAAATAGTTGCAATAAACTCTCGTTTTTAACAAACGGGAGTTTTTTATTTGGCGAGCCTCGTTATACTTGCAACTAACGGCTTAAAATCGCTGTAATAGGCAACGAGTAAAAAAGGTCTATGGTATTTATCTAACTCGCTTTTGTGGGCGTAATTATTGTATATTATTAGCCTTTTTCTAAATGCATATTTAAGTTTTTGTTCTTTACAAAAATTCAATTAGCATATATAATAGTATCTATGATACTAAAACCTTATTTTGATGAAAAATCTAATATTCCACTTTCCGAGTATCCTCGCCCTCAGTTTAAGCGCGATAGCTATTTGTGCTTGAACGGGCTTTGGGATTTTATCTTAGCTAAAGCCGACGGGACTTGCCTAAGTGGTAAAATCAACGTTCCATATTCTCCCGAGAGCGATTTATCAGGCGTTTTACAGCAGGTTAAAAAGGACGATACGTTGATTTACAACAAAACCTTTACCTTGCCTGAAAATTTCAATTTGGGCAGGGTTCTTATAAATTTCGGTGCGGTTGACCAAACCTCAAAAGTGTTTGTAAACGGCGAGCTCGTAGGCGAAAACCTCGGTGGCTACAACCCCTTTACTTTTGATATTTCAAGCTCGATAAAACCTGGAGAAAACCTCTTAACCGTAGAGGTTAAGGACGATGCGTCGAGTGACGTTTACGGCAGGGGCAAGCAAGTTTATAAAAACGGCGGTATTTGGTATACTGCAACGAGTGGAATTTGGCAAACGGTATTTTTAGAAAGCGTTCCAAACACCTACTTAAAAAGCGTAAAACTCAACCCCGATTACGATAATAAAACCTTAAACGTTATTCCCGAAAAGGTAGGCGAGGGCACGTTGACCGTAGCCGTTATCGACGGGGATAAAGTTATCTCCTTAGCAAGTGGCGACGATAGCGTTACGTTAGACGTTTCTTGTTGTAAAGCTTGGTCGGTAGAAAGCCCTGAACTTTACAAAGTAAAGTTAACTTTTGGGAGCGACGAGGTTGAAAGCTATTTTGGGCTTAGAAAATTCTCCGTGATAGAAAAAGACGGCTTTAAGCTTTTTGCGCTTAACAACGAGCCTATTTTCCACAACGGCTTGCTCGACCAAGGCTATTTTGAAAAGGGCTTGCTAACGCCCAAAACAAACGAGGCGATGTTTAAGGAGATAAAGTCGGTTAAAGAACTTGGCTTTAACATGCTTAGAAAGCACATAAAAATCGAGCCACTCCTTTGGTATTATTACTGCGACATATTAGGTGTATTAGTTTGGCAAGATATGATAAACGGCGGAGCAAAATACAAGTCTTTAAGAATAATGCTCGCACCGTTTATAAACTTACACATAAACGATAAAAACTACAAAAAAATGGGTAGGCGAGCAATGTCACGCGAGCAGTATTACAAAGAGGCGTTTTTATTGCAAGACACGCTTTTTAACTGCGTTTCCCTCTGCCTATACACCCCCTTTAACGAGGCGTGGGGTCAGTTTGACGCCGTTAACGTAACTGAAATTTTAAGAAAGCGCGACCCCTCTCGAATTTACGATCATGCACGCGGTTGGCAGGATAAGGGGGGTGGAGACGTGCGTAGCCGTCACATCTACTTTAGAAAAATCCGCCTTAAAAACGATAGAAAGAGAGTTTTGGCAGTTACCGAGTTCGGCGGTTACAGTTTACCCATCAAAGAGCACCTTTTTACCGATAAAAAATTCGGCTATAAAATGTTTAAAACGGCAACCGATTTTGAAAACGCATACGTAAAGCTTTTCAAAACGGAAATTATCCCCGAGATAAAAAAGAACGCGCTTTGCGCCACCGTTTACACACAGCTCACCGACATTGAAGACGAGATAAACGGAATTTTCACCTTTGATAGAGTTTTAAAGATAAGTAAAGAGCAAATTATCAGGGTAAACGAAGAGGTTTACGAGGCGTTCAATCAAAAATTTAATAAATAATTATGCGTAAAATCCACGGCAATGCCGTGGATTTTTGTTTCATTATTATATTTTTTTAAAAAATATATATAAAATTATTGACAATAGAGTGTAGTATTTATATAATTATCTTGTTTAGTTTTGCTAAACAAAAAGTTTAATGTTACAAAACGGAGTGCTTGATATGCAACTTGGAGATAAAATTAAGGAGCTAAGGCTACAATGCGATTTCACGCAGGAAGAGCTGGCAAACAGGTGTGAGCTCACTAAAGGCTACATTTCTCAGCTCGAAAATGATTTAACCAGCCCCTCGATTGCCACTTTAATAGATATACTATCCGCGCTTGGAACGACGTTAAAAGATTTTTTCAGCGAAGAGGAGGACGAGCGCATCGTGTTTACCGATAAAGACTTTATCGAGAAGAAAACCGAGGCGATGACGCTTAACTGGCTTGTTCCCAACGCGCAAAAAAACAGTATGGAGCCCGTTTTGATAGAGCTTAATAAAAACTGCGCTACGGAGGAAGACGTGCCTCACGAGGGCGAGGAATTCGGATACGTGCTTGACGGCGAGATTGTGATACATCTCGGCAAGAAGAAATACCCTTGTAAAAAGGGTGAGAGTTTTTATTTCACCTCGGCAAAATCACACTACATTATAAACGTAAAAGATAAAACGGCGAAATTTCTTTGGATAAGTTCGCCACCGACTTTCTAAGGCTCAATTTTAATAAGCCACCAAAAATCGCCGACTGAAACACGGCGTAAAACTTTGTTAACCCCACTCGTCAATACAGGGAGTATTGTCTTCGGGGTTTGCCTAGTTTTATTTGCGTTTGAGCCGTCGCTTAATATTGATGTTTATTAAAATTTCGCCTTTTAATTAAATTACACAGAATAATTAAAGAAAAAACTCTTTATGGAGAAAAGATTATGAGCAAGCAAAAAATTATTGAACTTACTAACGTATCCAAGGAATACGACGGAACTTTAGCCGTTGAAAACGTAAACTTATATGTTAGAAAGGGTGAATTTATTACCTTTTTAGGACCGTCCGGATGCGGTAAAACTACCACGCTTAGAATGATAGCCGGCTTTGAACTTCCCACTACTGGTAGCATAATGCTCAACGGCAAGGATATAACTAATCTTCCTCCGCACAAGCGACCTGTAAACACGGTGTTTCAGCGCTACGCGCTTTTCCCCCACCTCAACGTTTACGAAAACATTGCCTACGGCTTAAAACTTAAGAGAGTAAAGGCAACCTACGTTGACAAAAAGGGCAGAACAGTTGAAAAAATCGAAAAACTCTCTAAAAAAGAGATTGACGATAAAGTTTCGCGCGCATTAAAAATCGTTGACCTTGAAGAGTTTGAAAAGAGGAGCGTTACCACGTTATCGGGTGGTCAGCAACAGCGTATAGCGATTGCGCGCGCAATCGTAAACGAGCCTGAAATCTTGCTCCTTGACGAGCCTCTCGGCGCTCTCGACCTCAAGATGAGAAAGGATATGCAACTCGAGCTTAAAGAAATGCACAGAAAGCTTGGCATAACCTTTATTTACGTTACTCACGATCAAGAAGAGGCGCTTACTATGAGTGACACCGTTGTCGTTATGAAGGACGGTAAAATTCAGCAAATCGGCACTCCTCAAGATATCTACAACGAGCCCGTTAATTCCTTTGTTGCGGACTTTATCGGCGAGAGCAACATATTTAGCGGAACTGTTGTCGGAGAGAAAAAGGTTAGATTTATCAACAAGGTGTTCGACTGTGTTGATGATTTTGAAAAGAACGAAAAGGTAGACGTTGTAGTTCGCCCTGAGGACGTTAAAATCGTTAAGGAAGAAAAGGGAATGGTATCCGGTACGATATCCTCTTGTATTTTCAAGGGCGTTCACTATCAAATGACTATGATGGTAGGTCGCTCCGAGGTGGTTATTCAGTCAACTAAGGGTTACGACGTTGGCGAAAAGGTGTGGATTTCCATTGCACCGCAAGATATTCACATAATGCACAAGGAATTCGTATCTAACGTTTACGACGGATACATCACTAAAGAAAATAAAGTTTGGTTTGCCGACGGCGAGTTTGAGTGTGACGTTACTCAGCTTTACGAAAACTCTCATCTTGACGACGAGGGTTACCTCATCACCGCCGAGGGCGAGAAAATAGACCTGACCGACGTTGACGTTAAGGTTGAGGTTGGGCTTAAGGATATCGAAATTATCGACAACGATGAGGACGGTGACGCCTGCGGTTCAATAATCTCTATCGTATATAAGGGCGACCACTATCAAATCATTATAAGAACTGACGATGAGGAAGAAGATTTCGTTTGCGATACCGAGTACGTATGGAACGAAAACGATAGAGTTTCCGTTAAAATTCCCAAGGAAAAAATTAAGCTTAGGCTTAAAACGGAGGAGAAAAAATAATGAAGACCCTCCGCTTTTCGAGAAAGCATTTGGGAATACCTTACGCGCTGTTTTTGGCGTTGTTCGTGGTATTTCCACTACTGCTTATAATACTTTACGCGTTTACTAAAGTAGACCCTAACGGCTACATAACTTTATCCGGCGTAAAGGTTTCTATAACATTTGAAAACTTTATCGAGTTTTTCTCAAAAAGCTCGAATATAAGAGTGCTTTTTATTAGCTTTGGGCTTGCGATAGTAACTACGGCGCTTTGCTTAGTTATATCGTATCCTTTGGCGTACATTTTGGCAAAGAGCAAACTCAATAAAAACGGCGTGTTACTCTTGTTGTTTATCCTTCCTATGTGGATAAACTTCGTGCTCCGTACCGCCGCTATGAAAGAGCTTTTATTTGCAATCGGAATGTACAGCACCAACAGGCTTAGTTTTGTAAACACCGTTATAGGTATGGTTTACGATTATTTGCCCTTTACCATAATGCCGTTATACACCGTTATGATAAAGCTCGACAAAAGCTTAATCGAGGCGAGTGCAGACCTTGGTGCAAAGCCAGCAAGCACCTTCTTAAGAGTAACGTTACCTCTCACCGTTCCAGGAATTGTGAGTGCGGTTACTATGGTGCTTTTGCCCACCACTACGAGCTACGTTGTTTCCGATACTCTTGGCAACGGCAACGTAACGATAATCGGCAAGGTAATAGAATCGCAGTTTTCCACGGTGTTTAACTGGCACGCAGGCTCGGCGATTGCGATGGTGCTTTTAGTTATAATATTTATAACTATGTGGGTAACTAACAAGTTCACCGATGATGACGGCGGTAGCGCAAGGGGGAACGGATTATGGTAAAAAAATTGTTCTCCGGCGGTTACGTTATCCTCATACTTTTAATTTTATACGCGCCCATTATGCTCCTTGTTGCGTATAGCTTTAATATGAGTAGAGAAATCGGCATTTGGTCGGATGAGTGGGGCTTTTCTCTATACGGCGAGCTTATCCGCAACGAAGATATTATGATGACGGTTGCAAACACCTTTATCCTTGCAATCGTATCGTCGGTGCTTTCTTCCGTGCTTGGAACTATCGGCGCTATAGGTATGTTTTACAGCAAGCAAAGGGCGAGGAAAGCTTTAAACGGCATTACGCAAATTCCCATTATCAACGCGGAAATCGTAACTGCTATTTCCATTGCGCTCGTTTGCACTATGTTTGCGTTTGGCAGGAGCTATGCGTCGCTACTTATAGGTCACGTAGTACTCACTTTCCCGTTCGTTGTGTTATCGGTAATGCCAAAGCTCAAGCAAATGGATAACAACTTGTACGAGGCAGCGCTCGACCTTGGCGCAACGCCCACCAAAGCGCTTTTCACAGTTATTATTCCCGAGATTTTGCCCGGCATTTTATCCGGTTTCTTGCTTGCAATTAACCTCTCGCTTGACGATTATATTATTACTACTTTTACAAAACCCGCAACTTTTGATACTATCTCCACCTACGTGTTTGACGCATACGCCCGTGGCGGTAAGAGTTCCTCCGTGCCTGCGCTCAGAGCGCTTTCTACGATTATCTTTATCTTTATGATATTGTTCGTAGTTATAAGGTACGTTATCTCTAACAGGAAAGCGGCGAAAAAGGAGAGAAAATGAGAAAGATATTTAATTTAGCGCTTGCGCTTATAATGGTAGTCTCTCTCTTCTCCTTTACGGGCTGTAAGAGCGAAGGGGAAGTTATAGAGCTTAACGTTTACAACTGGGAAGATTATATCTGCAAAGACGAGGATAACGATTTAATTGCCGATTTTGAGGCTTTCGCGAGTGAAAAATACGGCAAGAAGGTAGTCGTTAACTATTCAACGTTCGGCACGAACGAGAATATGTATAACGAATTACAGCTTTCAAAGGTAAAAACGGAAAACGGCTACGATTACGGTTACGATTTAGTTTGCCCCTCCGACTATATGATACAAAAAATGCTCGGCGAGGGCATGCTTGAAAAGTTCGATAGGTCGCTTGGCAACTTGGATAATTACGATACCTATTCCTCAAAATACATCTTAGACCTTTTTGAAAAATACGGTTGGACGGATTACGCCTGCGGTTATATGTACGGAACTATGGGTTTCGTTTACAACCCCGAGGTATTAGAGAGAAATTCGGGCGGTGAATATCAGCCGGGCGATGAGGCACACTGGGATTTCCCGTGGAAGACTTATTCTAAAAACTTAGGCACTATCAAAGATAGTATTAGAGATACCTACGCGCTTGCAATCGGCAAGGTGTATAGCGAGGAGCTCAAAGCTCTTTCTCTTAGATGGAAAGCAGGCGAGCTTTCAGATGAGGACTATCAAGAACAAGTAGTGGGGATTTTTAACCGTACTGACGAGGCTACCGTTCAAAAGGTAACTGAGGAGCTTATCGAGCTTAAGGGTAACGTATACGGCTTTGAGGTTGATAGCGGTAAGCGCGATATGGCGTCTGGCAAAATCGCAATCAACTTTGCTTGGAGCGGTGATGCCGTTTACACTTTAGATATTGCCGACGAGGCAAACACGGAACTTTTCTACGCCGTTCCCGAAGAGGGCAGTAACATTTGGTTTGACGGTTGGGTTATGCCCAAAGGCGCGAATATAGAGCTTTCGCAAGATTTCGTAAACTTTTTAGCAGACCCTGAAAACGCGCAAATCAATATGAACTATATCGGCTATACTCCCGTTGTTGCCGGTTCTGAGATGCACGAATTTGCAATTTCTTGGTACGGCGCTTACACCTTGATTGAAACTGACGACGCTCAACATGCAGATTTTGTTGATAGCAAAACGGGCAAGGCGTACTTTGAGTATTACGTGCAAGACGCGATTGACGAGGGCGAATTAGTTTTAGGCGAAGATTATCTCGATAACGGAATTGATGCGGAAACGGGTTACAGGTGCATAACGGTAAACGAAATGCGCTATCCCGTGTACGATGAAAAGGAAGAGAACATCATACGCTTTGAATACTATGAAGACGTTGACTTATATTTATACGACGTTTCCTTCCTCTTAAATACCGAAAGCGACGATGGCGATATGTTTATTTGGACTGACACTTTAGGCCGTCAGCTCGAAACGCAGTACCCAACTCGCGAAACGGTTATGCGTTGCGCTATAATGAAACACTTTAACGACGTGGAGATGGCGCGCCTCAACGACATGTGGGATGAGGTTAAGGTATCCGCAATTCCTTCTTGGCTTATGATAATGATAGTTGGAATTATCCTACTTGCAATAATCGTTGCGCCCATTTTATCCTATCTTAACAAAAAGGGAATTCACTTAAATCTCAAATTTAAGAGAAAGAACTTAACGCTTATAAAAAGAGAACCTATTAAATAAAACGAAACTCCCGCGGAATTTTCCGCGGGAGTTTTTGTTTATCTATTAATTTTAGGATTGTCAGTTCGTTCAAGGAGATAATCTATTGAAACGTCAAAGTAGTCTGCAAACTTTATTAGAGTAGTGTAATCGGCTTGGCGTTCGCCCGTTTCATATCTGCTTATACTGTTTTGGTTCATATTGAGGTCAATGGCAAGTTTAAGTTGAGATATTCCCTTTTCTTTCCTCAAATTTCTTAATCTCATAACCTTATTCCTTTGACAAAATTATACCATTGCGGTATAATAAAAAATATCCCAAATCGGTATATTTTAAACCCAAAGGAGAGGTTTTATGAAAAAACTATACTTAAAACCGTCAATTGAGATTATTGAGTATAATCTTGTTGACGTAGTAACTACGTCCACCGTTCAAGACTACGCTCACGTTAAAGAGAGCTGGCTTGATAAAGAATGGCTTAATTAAAGGGGGAAAGAATATGGTTAAATCTAAAAAGATTATACTTAGCACAATGGTTTTTGCTTTTACAGTATGTATTGCATTTACTATTGCTATGCTTTTGCCTGGGAATAAAGCTCAAGCTGAAGAGTTAAGTGGTTTTTCCGTATCGGAATACGCAACCGTTGAAACGGATAGCAACGGCGATAAACTCTTAAAGTTCAAAACTACTGTGGGAAGTGATTTTTTAAGTGAAAACTCTTCTTCCGTTTACACTTTCGGTACGCTCATTTATCCTAAAGATAATGGCGAGATAGATAATAATAAAACACCCTTTGAAAACAAAGAGGCGCTTGACGGTATTAATATAATAGCTAAATCTTCTCAAGCATTAACCGAGGGGTTTACTTATAATGCAAGTGTTTTGTTTGACAAAGAAACGCTTACCTCTTGGATATTATCTCAAAAGCCCGAACTTGAGAGTGACAAAGATGGTTTAGAAACCGCTCTTTCAAAGGTTTATGAAAATCTTTACGCTAAAAACTTTACTGCCGTATCTTACGCGATAACCGATAACGGCGTTATTTATTCAAATGATTACTATACCTCTAAAAACGAAGTGGAAGAGCTTGCGGGTGTCGTGTATACAATTATAGACGACTCGTATGCTGAGGTTGTAGATTACGTTGGCAGTGCAACGCAAGTTGAAATAGCAACGGAATATCGCGGTTATCCCGTAACAAGTGTTGGAGCAAAAGCGTTTAAAGATTGCAATTTGCTCACGAGTATAAAAATTCATGATAGCGTAACTGATATAGGGGTTGACGCGTTTAACGGCTGTTCGGCATCTATCGTTTGGGGTGATAATCCCAGTATAGCGAGTGTGAAAAGTTATGCGTTTAGAGGATATAAAGGCACTACGCTTATAATTCCTAACAGTGTAACAAGTATAGGTAGTGGGGCGTTAGAAGGTTGTTCTTCATTAGAAAGTATCACTATACCTTTTGTGGGTGGAAATAAAGGCTCATATTCAGGTTATAACAAAGTGTTTGGCTATATATTTGGTTACAAAACAATGAATAATACTGCAAGTGTAAGTGGAGCAATATGTCAATGGTACCAACGTGGAGGATATCATTATCATTATTACATCCCAACTTCAATAAAATCCGTAACTATAACTGGTGGGGAAATTCCATCTAAAGCATTCTATGATTGCAGTTCACTCACGAGCGTAACAATAGGAAATGGTGTAACAAGCATAGGTGATCATGCGTTCTATGGGTGTTATTCTCTTACAAGCATAGAAATATCAAATAGTGTAACGAGTATAGGTGGTTATGAGGGTTTTGCGTTTTGTCATGTTGATCCGTCAACAAAAGTTAATTATCTTGGAACAATCGACGAGTGGGCTCAAATAGAATTTTATGACGAATATTCAAATCCATTACGTCGTGGTCTCAACTTATATATAAACGACGTGTTAGTAACTGAGGCAAAACTTACTACCGCAACGAAAATATCTAAGCATGCGTTTTGGGGTTGCATTTCACTTACGAGCATAGAAATATCGAGTAGTGTAACGAGTATAGGTTCTTATGCGTTTATAGGTTGCGATTCGCTTACAAAACTTAATTATCTTGGCTCAATAGACGAGTGGGCGCAAATATATTTTAGTAATTCACTCTCAAATCCGTTATATTATGCTAAAAATCTTTATATAAACGACGTTTTAGTAACGGAAGTTAAACTTACTACTGCAACTAAAATATCTAATTTTGCCTTCTATGATTGTGATTCACTTACGAGTATAGAGATATCAAATAGTGTAACTAGTATAGATTACAGTGCCTTCTATGATTGCAGATCACTTACGAGAGTAACAATAGGTAAAGGAGTAACGAGTATAGGTGGTGAGGCGTTCTGTAATTGCGTGAATCTTAAAACTGTAGTAAATAATTCTCCGTACATAACGATAGAGAAAGGCTCTACTAACTATGGTTACGTTGGTTTTTTTGCTAATAGTGTTATAAATGTTGGGAGATAAGGTATGCTTGAAAATATGAAGGCTGCCTTTAATATGGCGCAAGATGAGTATAAAATAAGAATAAATAGAATGCGTGACATTGATAATAAACTTAATATGTTATTAATTGCAACAAGCGCATTATTTTTAATCGTTAAGGACGCAAGTTCCTTTTATTTGAAAATGATATTAATGTTTTTGTTAGTTGTAACTTCCATCCTTATATTGATAGGCTTATATCCAAAAAGTTATAGTTTAATATCGATTAAACCGATGATAAAAGGTGAAATCTTTAGTAAAACGGAACAAGAGCATATGCAATATTGGTTTGAAAATATTAACAAAGCAATAGAAAAAATTGAAAAGACAATGAAAATTAAAATAATGCTAACAAATATATCAACTATAATATTGAGTTTTTCTTTTTTTGGTGTGTTTATTGGTTTTATAATTTAGGAGAAAGGTTATGGATAGCACTGATGAAAAAATATTCTTAAAAAAAGATAAAAAAACAAAGCCAAATGAAAACGAGCCGATAGTTACAGTAAAAGGAGTTACTTGTAATGATGGTCTTGATGATGTAAGTGGTCGCCATAAAGATAAGATTTCCCCAAAAGCTCAGATTAAAAAAGGGCGTATATTAGTAGCAAAAGTCGGTCTTGTTATTTGTGAAAATAATGGTCAGGAAACGATTAAGCCTAATAGAAGTAGATATAAAAAAGTTAGGATGTGCTCACGTGCTGGAAAAATTGGAAGACGAGAAATAGATATTTTTGCAAGACGAAGAAGAGCAAAGAGAAGGAAGGAGAAAATAATTTTTTCAAAAGATAATATATCGAAAATGAAAAAGGCTAATTAATATCGTTAAACAACTAAAAAACTCCCGCGGAATATTCCGCGGGAGTTTTATTTTTACTTTTCAAAAGTGTCCTCGTATTTTTTAATGTTTTCGGCAATAGTTTTAACAGCCGTTTCGTGCGAGCCAACCTCTAAAACGTGAACTTTCTTGTTCTCTAAAGTCTTGTAAACGGATAAGAAGTGCTTGAGCTCGTCAATGATATGTACGGGGAGTTCCCAAATATCGCGATAGCCGTTGTACTGGGGGTCACCGAAAGGAATTGCAATGATTTTTTCATCGCGTTCCTCATTGTCCTCCATAAACACAACGCCGATAGGATAGCACCTAACTAAGCTCATTTTTTCTATCGGTTGGGAGCATAAAACGAATACGTCTAACGGGTCTTTATCATCAGAGAGCGTTCTTGGAATAAAACCGTAGTTCATAGGGTAGTGGGTGCTCGTGAATAATACTCTATCGAGTATTATAAGCCCCGTTTCCTTATCGAGCTCGTACTTGTTTTTAGAACCCTTTTCTATTTCTATGCAGGCCACAAAGTCCTTTGGTGTAATTCTTTCTTTACTAATATCTTTCCAAATATTCATACTGGCTCCTTTAAACTTGTAACTTAAGTTTATCTAATAGTTCCGCACTTTCAACGAGCTTGCCTGCGCCTATAATCGACGCAATCTCCGCCTCGTTGTTTATCTTGGTTTGAATGCCTAAGGCGTTGCTCACGTACTCGTCAATCCCGTAAATATTAACGCCACCGCCACTTAAGTATACACCACCTTTTTGAAGTAATGCAATCGTTTCGCCGGCGAGTGAGGAAAATATAACGTTCGTAATATTTAAAACCTTATCGATAAATTCCTTTACAGCAGGGTAGATTTGCGATGCTGAAATTTGAGAAACTTTTTGTTTTCCGCTAAGCGTGTCCTTTCCGCTGACTACCGATTTTGTTTCATCGTCTTCGTTAAGGCTTGCAAGCTGAACCTTTAAAACCTCGGCGCTGTGCTCGGAGATTTGGAGGTTAAGCGTTTGCTCAACGTGCTTGATAATCATTTTGTTAAGAGTGTTACCGCCTATCTCCGCGGACGCTCCCGAAATAACTCCAGCTTTTGTTAGAACGCAAACGGTAGTTTGCCCACCGCCAAGGTCTATCACCGCGCTTGGCGTTTCGTAAGAGATTTCCTCTCCAACGCCGAGTAGTGCGAGCAAGGGATTTTCCGCATAGCAAACGTTGTAAACTTTAGCGCCGATTAAAGCGTTTTCAAATTTCTTTATCGTTTCGCGGTTACTTCCACACTCAACTAACAAAAGCGCGTCCTTTATATTTTCTAAAGGCGTTTTTACTTTTTTAATAAAGTGAGAAAGCAATGCAACGAGCGCCTTGTTATCCACGATATCGGTATTTGATACGGGGAAAATAATTTCAACGCTCTCCGGGGTTTTGCCTATCAAGGAATACGCCTCCTGACCGTACGCGTAGGGGGTTTTGTAGTTCTTGTTTTGGATCGCAATGCAGGTGGGCTCAATCAAAACCACGTCCGATTTAGCTTTGTAAATCTTGGTATATGAAGTTCCTATATCAATTGCAATTTTAGGCCTCATTTTAACTCCGTTAAAATTTTTAATATCTTTGAGGTGGGAAGACCCACAACGTTATCGTAATCGCCGATAATCTTATCTACGAGTGGCACGCCGTCCTGAATTCCGTACGCTCCCGCTTTATCCAGCGGACTGCCACTTGCAACGTATCCGTCAATAAGCTCGGGACTTAAGGCGTTAAAGGTAACGAACGTTTTCTCGTGCGAGCACACTTTAGAATTTTCGCTTATTACCGCATAGCCCGTTATTACCTCGTGGGTTTTAGCGGAAAGCTTATTAAGCATTAGCTTTGCATCTGCAACGCCTTTGGGTTTTCCTAAAATTTCGCCGTTTAAAACGACAACCGTGTCCGCCCCGATAACCGTTCCGCCGCACTTTTCGAACACCGATTTTGCCTTGCCGTACGCCAAAAACTCAACGTATTTTTCAGGTGACAAACCGTCGTTTTCAGGCTCGTTAAAGTCAGATGGAATTACCGTAAACTCAACCCCTGCCTCGCTTAAAAGCTCCCTTCGGCGTGGGGAATTACTCGCCAAGATTATCTTCATTTATATAGTATACTACTATTTAATTCATTTGTAAAGTTAAAAACTCCGCTACAAAAAGCGGAGTTCTAATTATTTTTTGATGTTTTTGTTGTGAAGTTCCCTAATTTCCTCGGTGGCAAGGGATACTTTAGTTATAAAATCTTTGCGGTAGGGGTGCATCCAAACGCTATCGCCATAGATAGAAAAGTCAAGCATATCGCCGTAGCCTTTGTAATTGTACTCGATATGTACGCTCTCGAGCGAAGTTCCAGAGTACTCTATAGTTTTATCCTCGCCGTATAGGTTAATCTTTAAGGTTGTGCCGTTACTCGTTTGAATAAACTTGCCTTTGCCTTGGTGATAGAACCCTTTACTATCGGGAAGGGTAAATACCTCGCACTCTTCTTCAACTGAATATTTACCGCTAAATACCTCTTCGTGAACGTTTTGCTTTTGCCAAGCAAACCAGTCGGGAATATGTGAAAAATACGTTTCGCCATCGCGCGCCTTAAGCTCGCCGTTTTCAAGCATATCCCATATCTTTCCGCAAGCGGTACAGGTAAGAGTAGTGCCTTTGCCAACCATCTCGAATTCCTTTTTACAATGAGGGCATTGATAGAGTATTGCATTGAGGTTAGTCGCCCTTTCTTTGTAGGTTAAGATGTTACCGCAGTCTTTAAGATACTGCCAGTCGTCATACTTGAACGCCTTGTTAATTCTCTCGTTGATTTCCTCAGCGGAAAGCTTGCCAACCTCTTCTGCCGATACAACCTCAATCATATCGCCTTCCATAGGCATGCGGTTTTGCTTGTACTTATTCCATTGCGGGTCGCTAACGTAAGAGCCTCTAAGCTTGAATACGTAAACGGGCACTTTTAAAAACTTTGCAAGCTTGCCGTTAGACTCAGGGAGATAGCTCGTAGTTCCGTCAAGAGAATACCTTGCCTCAGGGTAGATTACCGTAACGCTTTTGAGCTTTTCGGTGCAATACTTGAGGTTTTTCATAAGGCTCATATCGGATATAAACTTTCTCTTGCAAATAGCGCCGATAATTCTCATGAGGAAGGTGGACATATCGTAGAACGCGTCAATCGCCGTAACGTAGTTAATGTTATACGTTTTAACAGCCGAGAAAAGCATGTAAAAATCGTTGAACGCTGCGTGGGAGGCAAGGATTAAGCACGGGCGCTTGGGTTTATTGCCGTAGCGGTATACCTTGTGCCTTCTAAAAAGAACCTTAAACCATACGATTAAGTGGATAAGCCACATGAGTAGGTAGGGGCGTAACGGCTTGCGCTTAAAATCGTAGCGCTTTACCTTATCGCCAGGTTTGTACTTGAGAATTCTCATTTTTCCAAATTTTTGTTTCATAGCAATTTGATTATACAAGATATTTGGCATAATTGTCAAATGTGTTCAACAAATTTGTGATAATAATGCGAAAATTTTTAAATAAAAATCAAAAAAGTTGTCAAAAATGGGTTATAGTGATAAAATAACTTAGTAATACGGCTATGGAGGCATATATGGTAGACGAGAGAATTAACAAGCTTGCAAAAGGCTTAGTTAACTATTCAGTAGAACTCAAGAAAGGTGAAAAGTGCTTAATCGAGGCTTTTGATATTGACAACGCGCTCGTTAAAGCGCTCGTTAAAGAGGTATACTTAGCAGGTGGATATCCTTTCGTTTGGATAAGGGATAATCAAGTCAACCGCTTAGTTATGAACGGGCTTGACGAGGAGCTTTGCAATATGATGGCGGACGTTGATTCCTATTTAATGGAGAAAATGGACGCGTACATCGGTATTCGCGGAGGCAACAACGCCTACGAGCTTTCCGACGTTGACGGGGAAAAGAGAAAATTATACAGTAGCGTATACTCTAATAGAGTACACTTAGACCTTAGGGTGAATAAGACCAAATGGGTAATTCTCCGCTATCCTAATCCCGGAATGGCTCAGCTTGCTGGCATGAGCACGGAAAAATTCGAGGATTTCTTCTTTGACGTTTGCACCCTCGATTATTCCAAGATGGATAAGGCTATGGACGCTTTAGGTGCGCTTATCGAAAAGACGGATAAGGTGCGTTTAGTTGCTAAAAACACCGACCTTACCTTCTCGATTAAGGGTTTGCCGGGAATTAAGTGTTCTGGTAAAAGGAATATCCCCGACGGTGAGATTTTTACTGCACCCGTAAAAGATAGCGTAAATGGAATTATAACCTTTAACGCCCCTTCTATAAAGGACGGGTTAAAGTTTGAAAACGTTTGCTTAAAGTTTAGAGATGGCAAGATTATAGAGGCAACCGCCAACTACACCGAAAAGCTCAACGAGATTTTGGATATCGATGAGGGCGCGAGATACGTCGGCGAGTTTTCCTTTGGCGTTAACCCCTTTATAAACGACGCGATAGGCGATATTTTATTCGATGAAAAAATCGCAGGTTCTATTCACTTTACGCCCGGTTCGTGCTACGAGGAGTGCGATAACGGAAACAAGTCTTCTCTCCACTGGGATATGGTGCTCATTATGAGTGAGAGCTACGGTGGCGGTGAAATTTATTTCGACGACGTTTTAATTAGAAAAGACGGTTTATTCGTTTTAGACGAGTTAAAATGCCTAAATCCTGCTAATTTGAAATAAAACCGCTTAAAATCGTTTGACTTGAATAAAAAAAGCGGATATAATAAACAAGGTGACGTTGAGGTCACCGTAAATTGTTAAAATTTTAACTATAAAGTTAATTTATAAGGAGAACAAAATTATGTCAAATGTAAAAGTTGCAATTAACGGTTTCGGTCGTATCGGTCGTTTAGCTTTCAGACAGATGTTTGATGCTGACGGTTACGAAGTAGTTGCTATCAACGACCTTACCAGCCCCAAGATGCTCGCTCATCTTCTTAAATACGACACTATGCAGGGTAATTACCTTGCAAAAGGTCACACCGTAGAATCTACTGATAACTCCATTATCGTAGACGGTAAAGAAATTATTATTTACGCTAAAGCTAACGCTGCTGAACTTCCCTGGGGTGAAATCGGCGTAGACGTAGTACTTGAGTGTACTGGTTTCTACACCTCTAAGGAAAAGGCTATGGCTCACGTTAACGCTGGTGCTAAGAAAGTTGTTATTTCTGCTCCTGCAGGTAACGATCTTCCCACTATCGTTTACAACGTTAACCACAACGTATTAACCGCTGAGGACAAGGTTATTTCTGCTGCATCTTGCACCACTAACTGTCTTGCTCCTATGGCTAAGGCTCTTAACGATTACGCTCCTATCGTTTCTGGTATCATGACCACCGTTCACGCTTACACTGGTGACCAAATGATTCTTGACGGTCCTCAGAGAAAGGGTGACCTTCGTCGTTCCAGAGCAGGTGCTATGAACATCGTTCCTAACTCTACTGGTGCTGCAAAGGCAATCGGTCTTGTTATTCCTGAACTCAACGGCAAGCTTATCGGCGCTGCTCAACGTGTTCCCACCGCAACCGGTTCTACTACTATCTTAATCGCAGTTGTTAAGGGTAAGGATATCACTAAGGAAGGCATCAACGCAGCTATGAAGGCTCAAGCTACTGAGTCTTTCGGTTACAACACCGATGAAATCGTATCTTCTGACGTTATCGGCATGAAGTTCGGTTCTTTATTCGATGCTACTCAAACTATGGTTTCTAAGATTGACGATGATACTTATCAAGTACAAGTTGTTTCTTGGTACGACAACGAGAATTCTTACACCTCTCAGATGGTAAGAACTATCAAGTACTTTGCAGAAATCTAATTTTTATCCCTTATAAGCGGTGCATAACTGCGTTACTGCTTAGTGTTTTGACTTCGATAACCAACAAGGTTAATCTCATCCAAAACACTTCGCGTGCCTTGTTCTGCTTGCTTCTAAGGTCTAAAAAAATTTTAAGACGTAAAAAAAGCAAGGCTTTATTGCCTTGCTTTTTTATTCCGTTATTTTGGGCATTATGCTGTGTTGTGCTCCGCTTTGCTCACTCGTGTACAACAAGTACATCTCCTATCGCAAATGCTCGCACGCCTTGCCTAATACCCAAACTAACGTCTTAAAAAGCTCGATGATTAAATTTTAAATTGTCGAGCCTCGTCTGCGTCGCAACGCGCATAGATTGTCAAGCGTTAACCTAAAGGTAAACGCTAGGACAAAAAAGCGGTTGCTCCTTTATCCCAAAATTCTTTTTATACTAAAAACAATTTCGGGAGCCCTGTTATTTGCAACTAACGTCTTAAACGAGTTTAATCCGTTATAGCGTCGCAACGCGCATAGATTGTCAAGCGTTAACCTAAAGGTAAACGCTAAGACAAAAATAAGGATAATCGCGCAACTGCAGGTTGCATACAACTAGCCGTTAGGCGAATATACACAAATCTTTAATTTGCATATAAGTTAAAATCGGCGCGCACACTATCTGGGGTTGACAATATTTAACTTATAAGTTAAAATATAACGTAGATACTTAGGAGAGTATATGAAGAAGTTATTATGCCTTTTGGCGTGTATCTTAATAGCGTTTGGCGTTTCGGCTTGTAAAGACGGGGAGGAAACTCCCTCGCTCGAGCAGGTTAACGTTACGCTCAATTTAGACGGTGGCAGTATCAGCGGTGATACTACCTTCGTTGCTAAGCTTTGGGAAGATTTAACTTTGCCAACTCCCACCAAAGCCGGCTACGAGTTTAACGGCTGGTATTCCGATGGCGTTTACGTTAACTTAAAGCCCTTTATGCTCAAAAAAGAAAACGTTACACTCGTTGCGACCTGGAAAGCTAAAACGTACAGCGTGTTGCTCGACTTTAACGGCGGTAATTATACCGAGAGCGACGGGGTTGTGGTTAGCAAAAAGAGCGTTTTTGCAACCTTTGGTCAAAACGTAGTTTTCCCAGAACCTACGAGAAGTGGCTACGATTTTACCGGTTGGTATTACGGAGAGGATCCCGTTTCAACTTCGCCTTGGAACCTTGACGTTGGCACGGTTGTAATAAAAGCTGGCTGGGAGCAAGCCTCATATCAAGTTAAATTTAAATTTAACGGTGGTACTTTAGTTGGTGGCGACCAAACTTTGACGGAAATGGTTATCCCTGCAAAGTACAACCGCACGGTAGAATTTCCCGTGCTCAAAAAAGCAGGGCACAAGTTCTTAGGCTGGGCTTTCGAGGGCGGTGAGGTTTTAACCTCTAACGTTTGGGCGTATGACGGGATTGAAAACCCTGAACTTTACGCTGTGTTCGAGCCGATTGCCGTAAACTACGTATTAAACGCAGATGGCGGTACGGTTAGCGTTTCAGACGGTAGCTTGGTATACGGTGCACCTACTCAAGATATAAAAAATACAATTCCTGTAAAAGAGGGCTACACCTTTAACTGTTGGACTATTGACGGCGAGCCTTTAGCGGATAATTTCAATTACGTTCCGAGCGAGAATAAAACCTCGGTAAAAATACTTGCAACGTACACGCCCAACACCTACGTTTTAACCCTTGATGCAAACGGTGGAACGGTTGAAAAAAGCGAAATAAGCGTTCAGTTTGGCGTAGAGTGCGATATACCTCTTCCCACCGCGCCCGACGGATACAAATTTATCGGTTGGAAGATTAAAACTACGGGCGAGGTCGTTGCCTCGTATTCGGGAAAAATCATTTGGAACAACGCTCATGACGACGATTTAGTTGCAAGGTACGCAAGCACCGCGTACGTAAACTTCGTTCATTACGACGGGCAGGTGGATACGGTTCTCCTTGATAACGTTCTTGCCTCTCCAGAAGAGTACGTTCCCATACCCAACGCAAAACACGGCTATACTGCCGTTTGGGAGCTTTCGAGCGAGGAGATTTCACTTTTAACCGAAACTACGGAGATAAAAGCGGTATTAACTCCCAACTCGTACGCAGTAATATTCAAAAACGGCTTTACTAACGTTCACACGGCGTTCTACGTTTACGATAGCTACGTTACGTTGCCCACCGAGTTCAACACCAACAGCGAGCTCAAAAAGGGCGGTTATTATCTTCTTGGCTGGACTGCTAATAAGAATGACACGAGTGACGTTTTGAGTGGAACTATTAAGTGGGAATTAACGGGAAATCCAACGCTTTACGCGGTATGGGCACCTAAAACCTATAAGATTACCTATGACTTATCGTCAATCAAAGCCGATTACTCTATGCTTGATAAGGACGGAAAGTTGGTAAGTAGCACGCAAGAGGTCGTGTATAAAGAGGAGTACAATTTGTACACCTTATCCGCAAGGGATAACCTAATTTCAGTTACATGGCTTAACGGCGATAATGAAATTGAAACATCGGGTACTTGGAATATTAAATCGGACGTTACTTTAACGCCCAAAATCACCTATAACCCCGTTAAAATAGAGGTAAATCTCAACTTAAACGGGGGTGGCGGAAACACCTCGGTTACCTTTACTCTCGGCAAGAACTTTAAAAACGTTAGCAAAACTCCAACAGCGCCGAGCGGTAAAAAACTCGTTGGCTATGCCTATAAGGGTACGCAGTATTATCTTAACGATTTATTCTTAATCGTAGATTATGACGGAACTCCGTTTAAGTGTTTATACGAGGACTACGTTGCCTTTACCATCAATTTAGACGTTGGCGAGGGAACAGGCGAGGCAACTGCCGTTATCGAATACGGTCAAGCGTTTTCCACTATGAGCCCGATGCCCGTTCCGCCGAGCGGTAAAAAGCTCGTGGGCTTTGAATACAACGGCATTGAGTACGATAGAAATCACCTTTGGGAATTTGCAAGTTACGACGGTGGCGTGTTCAAGGCGATTTACGTTGAAGATAACGTTGACTGGTCGCCCTCGGTATAATAGTAACGCAGTTAGATGTAAAAATTAATTTTACGAAAGATAAAAAATTGTCGCTATAAATAGCGACAATTTTTGTTCTATATATTGTGTTTTTTTTAAAATTAGGCTAAAATTATTGAGAAGGAGTTATTATGATTAAAGTTGACGTTATTTCAGGTTTTTTAGGTGCAGGCAAGACCACGCTTATCAAAAAATTATACGAGGGAGTTTTTAATAGTGAAAGGGTAGCTCTTATTGAAAACGAGTTTGGTGAAATCGGAATAGACGGCGCGTTTTTAAAAGACACCGGCGTTTCGGTAAAGGAAATTAATTCAGGCTGTATTTGCTGTTCGTTAACGGGCAATTTTAAAGATGCGTTAAACGAGCTTATCTCTTCCTACGAGCTTGATAGGATAATTATAGAACCGTCGGGCGTGGGCAAGCTTTCAGAGGTTGTTTCGGCAGTAAAGGGCGCAAATTCACAACTTAAAATCAACGTTTTGTGCACGGTAGTCGACGGGAACAAAGTTAAAATGTACGCTAAAAACTACGGCGAATTTTATATAGACCAAATCACGAGCGCAAACACCATAGTTTTGACTAAAGCCGAGGGCTTTAGCGAGCAAAAAATTATCGACGTTTGCGAGTTTATCAAGCAGTATAACCCCACCGCAACGCTTATAACGACCCCCGTTAGCCAGCTTAACCCCGAGTATTTACTTGAAAATCTTGAGGACGGGGCTATGCTTATGGAAATGCTAATTGAAAACTTAAAGCACTCGGTAGCGGGAGAGCATGGTCACCGTCATCATCACGACCATCACCACGAGCACGAGCATTGCGATTGCGATCACGACCACCACGAGCACGAGCATTGTGATTGCGATCACGAGCACCACGAACACGAGCATTGTGATTGTGAACACGAGCACCACCACGAGCACGAGCATTGCGATTGCGGTCACGAGCATCATGAACATCATGAACACGGTGAGTGCCACGACCCCAACTGCCATTGCCATCACCATGCAGACGAGGTGTTTGACAGTTTTGGCGTTCAAACGGTTTTGAGTTTTTCTAAAGAAAAACTTGAAAGCATATTAAAATCGTTCGATAGCGGTGAGTACGGTGAAGTGTTAAGAGCTAAAGGCGTTGTTAAAGGAGAGAGCGGTTGGCTTTATTTTGATTACGTTCCCGGCGTTGTTGACGTGCGCGACGGCTCGCCCGACGTGAGCGGAAAGATATGCGTAATCGGAAGTAATTTAGATAAGAAAAAAATAGAGGAGCTTATTTGTAACTGATATGGCAGGCATACCCGTAATAACGGTTAGAGGCGTTTTAGAAAGTGGGAAATCGTATTTTATAAAAGATTCGCTTGTAAGGGGTGACTTTGGCGATTTAGGCAAAGTTTTAATACTTTCTCAAGAAGAAGGGCTCGAGGAATTTACCGAGAGTGAACTTTCGCCTTTAAACGCCACGTTTGAGTATTTTGATAAAGATACTTGGACGGATAAAAATATAAACGAGGCGGTGAGAAAGCACAAGCCTCACGTTATATTTGTAGAGCGCAATGAAACTTGGGATATCGAGGAGTATAAATATCCGTCGTATTTTGACGTTCAGCAAAACATTTGCGTTATAGACGGAAGTTCCTTTAAAGCCTATTTTGCCTCTATGCGTCAAATAATGGTTGATATGGTAAAGTCGTGCGACCTTGCTATAATTAATCGTTGCGATTATTCCGAGAACACCTCTAACATAAAAAAGAGTTTAAAAATGGTAAACCCCGCTTTAGAGATTATAGCGCTTGACGCTTTAGGTGCTCAAATTAGTTTAGCAAGCGATTTGCCCTACGATATAAACTCCGATGAGATAGTGTTAAAAAACGAGCATTTCGGCGATTTTTACGTTGACAGTTTCGAGCAGGTTGAGCGCTATCGCGATAAAATCGTAACGTTTGAGTGTATGGCGCTTTTCGCTGACGAGCTACCGCCGAACACCTTTTTCGCCGCTCGCCCCGCGCTCACTTGTTGTATGGACGATATTCAAACGATAGGTCATCTTTGTGCCTTAAATCAAGGCGATAAGGTAACGCCCGATAGGTGGATAAAACTCACTGCAAGAGTTCATTATATGACTTTTAAGGGAACTCAAGGCGAACAACTTTTGCTCGAATACATATCGAGCGAAGAACTTCCCCTTCCACCGTTTGAAGAACAACTCGTAAAGTTGGTATAATTATGAAAATAGGTTATTTTGAACATTGGTTTCAACCCGAGTACAAATTCAAAGATTTCTTGTTGGAACAAGGCTACGCCGTAGATAAGATAGACTATTCAAAAAAAGGATATCTTGATAATTACGACGTTGTTTTCATTGAGCAAAACGGCTTTAACGACTATATTGAAAACGACGAAGAATACATAACTAATTGGGTAAGAAAGGGCGGTATCCTTTTGTTCTTTGCCCAAGACTACAAACGCTGGGCGCCTTACTTTTTAGCCGAGGAAGTGGGTTACACTCAACTTATTCACCGCCACGTTTCAACTATCGGCGGTTGCGGGCATATGTTTGAAGGCGATAAGTCGCAATACAAAAACTATATGATGCCTTGGATTGAGCCGATAGGTCAAAGGCTTTTTTCCGAGCCCGAAGTTATCACGCCTGACGAAATGATTAACTGGCGATTAAAGGTAAACACCTTTTATCAAGGAAAGCCAAGCCATGAAGACTCTACTGAAGATATAAGGTCTTCTGCGGTATCTTGCTATCTTTTAAACGACAAGTGGGACGTTATCGGTTCGTATATGGACCCCGCCGTTCGCGACGGCGCGCTTATCGCCAAGGCAAACTGCGGTAAGGGTATGTACTTTTTGAGCGGACTTTTATTCCCCGAAGTTTACGAAGGTGATAAAAACGAAAAAGTTTTATCGTTCTGGAAAAAGTATATTAAAAACTTGTTTGCATATTTTACCCGTTTTAAAAACGGCGAGAGCGAAGTTGTTGCGCCTAAAAAGAAAGGTCTTGCAAAAAAGGTCAATTACAAAATGGCGATACATATGCACTCTCTCGACTGGTTCGGTTGTGATTCTCACCCCGGAACTATAAACGCGATGATGCGCCTTAAAGGTTTTGATATTTGTTCGCTTGCAATCAAGCACGCCGCCCCCTATAACGGCAAACTTGACGTTGACAAGTATAGCGACGATAAAGTGTTGTTTTTAACCGGTCAAGAATACCACCCGTTCAACTGGGAAGAAAACGCGAAAACTAAGAGCCACAACACCTATCACTCTTTGGCTATCGGAATAGACGAAGAAGGTTATTCGACCGAGTTTACCAAGAGTTTGTATACCGACGAAGAAATCGACGCATACCTTAAAAAATCAATCAAGCACGTTAGAGATAATCACGGCGCAATTTGCGCAACCCACCCATATTTCGACTACTTTATAAATTACGATTTTGACGCGGTTGACGTTGAGCCTATGCGTCCCTTATCCGGTGAAGACGTTGAAAAGGCTTGGCTTAAAGGCAAAAAGTTTGCGCTTATGAACTCCGTTGACCTTTTCGGGTTCCGTCGCTTTATGGATAATCCCGCCGTTAACTTTTTGTATTTAGACGGCGAGCCGAGCAGAGATACCGTAGTTGACTGTATTAAAAAACGCCACGTAATTTCCGGGCTTTTCTTTGACGAAGCGGATATCCGCTTAGGTAATTTCCTCCCCGGTGACGACGTTTCTTTAGAAGAAGCAAAAACCCTTCCCCTTAAAGTGAGCGCAAAATGCGCGAAAGGCGATATTAAACAGTTGAGAGTATATTCGGCGGAAAAACTCGTATACGTTAAGTCAGATTTTAACTCGAACGAGATAAACGAAGTTATTTCTTTAAAGGATTCTGACCTTTCAAAATTCGTTCGTGTTGAAGTTCAAGGTGAAGACAAGTATTTCATTTTAAACTCTACGCCATTTTTCCTTAAATAAAAAAACCGTTGCGAAAGTTCGCAACGGTTTTAAATTGTTTAAATTACTTTAAAAGTTCTTTAGCCTTTTCGTAAACGTTTTGAGCGGTGAAACCGTAGTGGTTAAAGAGTACTTTTGCAGGGCCGGATAAGCCGTACTCGTCAATGCCGATAATCTTTCCGTCAAGACCTGCGTATTTATACCAGGGAAGAGTAGAGCCAGCCTCTACGCATACTCTCTTTCTAACTGCAGAGGGGATAACGCTTTCCTTGTAAGCTTTAGTTTGAGCATCGAAGAGTTCCATACAGGGCATTGATACAACTCTCGCGTCAATTCCGTCAGCCTTTAACATCTCTTTTGCACTCATACAGCACTCAACCTCAGAGCCAGCGCCGATTAAGATAACGTCGGGAATTTTCTTTTCGCTATCGGAAAGGATATAGCCACCCTTAAGCGCTGCCTTGCCAGTACCGTCGTAAGACTTTAAGGTTTGGCGAGAAAGGATTAAGCTGGTGGGGCCTTTGCCCTTAACTGCGATTTCCCAACCTGCAGCAGTCTCTCTACCGTCACAGGGGCGGAACACTTTCATGTTGGGGATAGAGCGAAGAGCGGTTAAGTGTTCGATAGGCTGGTGGGTAGGTCCGTCCTCACCAACACCGATAGAATCGTGAGTTAAAACGTACGTTACGTTAAGGTTCATAATAGCGGATAAACGCATAGCGTTTTTCATATAATCGCTAAATACGAAGAAAGTTGAACAGAAGGGTAAGAAACCGCCGTGGCAAGAAAGACCGTTACAGATAGCAGCCATAGCGTGCTCTCTAATACCAAAGTGAACGTTTCTACCGTCACGAGTAGCGGGCGAGTAGTCGCCAACGCCTTTCATGTAAGTTTTAGTAGAGGGGTTAAGGTCAGCCGAACCGCCAAACAAGGTGTTGAGCTTGGGAGCGAGTTTGTTAATTACCGTACCGCCCGTTCCACGAGTAGCATCGTCCTTTTCAAACTTATACACGTCTTCCCAGTCGAATTCGGGGATAACGCCGTTCATTCTATCGATAAACTCTTTAGCAAGTTCGGGGTAAGCCTTTTGATATTCAGCGAACATCTT